>NZ_JBFAMU010000501.1:0-3577 GCF_040656655.1 Micromonospora sp. NPDC049799 | reverse complement strand
GGTGCGGGGGGTGTCGGGGGGGTGGGTGTCGGCGCCCCGGCCGCGGGGGGGGGGGCGCCGGGCGCGCGCCCCCCCCGGGCGCGGCCCCCCCCGGCGGCGTGCTCACAGCTCGGCGAGCGTCCCGGCGTACATCTTGTCGATCTCGGCCGCGAAGTTGCTCTCCACGCCCCGCCGCTTGATCTTCAGCGACGGGGTGATCTCGCCGTCCTCGATGGTGAGGTCGCGCGGCAGGATGGTGACCTTCTTGATCGTCTCCCACCGGTTGAGCTTGGCGTTGAGCTGCGCCACGTACTCCTCGACCATGGCCTGCGCCTCGGGCGAGGAGACGATCTCGGCGTAGCTGCGACCCTCCAACGGCGTCCCCGCGGCCCAGCCCTTGATGGCGTCCGGGTCGAGGGTGACCAGCATGGTGCAGTAGTTGCGGGCCTGGCCGATCACCACGGCCTGCGAGGTGTACGGGCAGGTCGCCTTGAACATGCCCTCGATGTGCGACGGCGCGATGTACTTGCCGCCCGAGGTCTTGACCAGGTCCTTCTTGCGGTCGGTGATCCGCAGGTAGCCGTCGTCGTCCAGGCTGCCGATGTCACCGGTACGGAAGAAGCCGTCCTCGGTGAAGGCGGCGGCGGTCTCCTCGGGCAGGTTGTGGTACCCGCGCATCACCGGGCGGCCCTTGACCAGGATCTCGCCGTCGGTGTCGATCTTGCACTCCAGGTCGCCCATGGCCTGGCCGACGGTGCCGATGCGGAGCCCGCCCGGCCGGTTGACGAAGTTGCCGGCGCTGGTCTCGGTGAGGCCGTAGCCCTCGGAGATCGGCAGGTTGGCGGCGGCGAAGAAGGTGGCGATCTCGGGGCTGAGCGGGGCGGCGCCGGAGACGAGCACCCGGATCCGGCCGCCGAGGCGGGCCTGGAGCTTGCTGAACACCAGCTTCTCCGCCACCGCGTACTTCAGCTTCAACCCGGCGGGGACCGGCTTGCCGGCCTGCTCCAGGGTGACCTTCTCCTTGCCCACGGCGACGCCCCAGGCGAAGATCTTCGCCTTCGCGCCGCCGGCGCCCTGGGCGGTGGTGACGGCCTTGTTGTAGACCTTCTCGAACACCCGCGGCGCGCCGCACATCAGCGTCGGCTTGACCACGCCGAGCATGTCGACGAGCCGGTCCACCCGGCCGTCGACGTACGTCGGCAGGCCGACGTGGATGCTGCCGCAGATCAGCGTCTTGCCGAACGAGTGCGACAGCGGCAGCCAGAGGTAGTGCAGGTCGCCGTCGCGCAGCAGGCTGGTCTGGGCCTGGACGACGCCCTCCCAGCACCAGCCGCCGTGCAGCAGCTCGACGCCCTTCGGGCGGCCGGTGGTGCCGGAGGTGTAGATCAGGGTGGCCAGGTGGTCCGGGCCGATCCCGGCGACCAGCATCTCGATCAGGTCCGGTTCGGCGGCGAGCGCCCGGGCGCCCTGCTCCTCCAGCTCGGCGAGGGTCAGCTGGGGGACGGCCGCGGTGGGGTCGGCCGCGCCGTCGAGGAGCACCACATGGGTGAGCCGCGGCAGGTCCGCGCCCGCGATCTTTTTGGCCTGGGCCGGGTTCTCGGCGAACAGCACCCGGGAGCCCGAGTCCGCGATGATGTAGGTCGCGTCCTCCGGCTCCGTGGTCGGGTAGACCGTCGTGGTCGCGCCGCCGGCGCACATGATGCCGAGGTCGGCGAGCACCCAGTCGAGCCGGGTGTTCGCCAGGATCGCCACCGGATCCTCCTGACCGACGCCGAGCCCGTGCAGCCCGGCGGCGATCGCCTTGGCGCGGTGGGCCACCTGCTCCCAGGTCAACCAGACCGGTCCGGAGTCGTCGGGGGCCGGGTGGGCGAACGCGTGGGCGTCGGGAGTCGCCGCGACACGCTTCAGGAACATGTCAGGGATGGAGCGGTACGGTACATCGAGAGCCATCGCTGTAGCCGCCTTCGGGGGTGGTGACGTGACCACCGTCACGCCAATATCGGTTACCGAAGAGTATTGCCTGCACCCGGGCCTCGGCTAGCCCGGGTGATCCGGTGCGGGTGTCGTCCCGCGAGGTGGAACGCGTTTGTCAGGCGTACCGGGCGGCGACGCGGGACCAGTCGTAGGTGGCCCGGATCCAGTGCCGCCGTCCCCGCAGCACCGGCCGCACCGCCGCGCCGCCGGTCGCCAGGAGGGCCGCCTCCGCCTCGAGGTACGCCGCCAGCGCCCGGTTGAACCGGTCCGCCGCCGCCCGGAGGGCCGACGCCTCGTCGCCGCCGGTCTCCGCGGCGATCACGCTGACCAGGTTGTGGACGTCCGGGCCGGCACGGTTCTCCTTGCCGTAGGAGAAGACGTCGTTGCACCAGCAGATCAGGTCGGCGGCGAGCAGGTCGAGGGCGGCCAGCGCCGGCTCGGCGCGCAGCGTGGGCCCGGCCGCCGCGCCGATGGCCAGGTCGGTGAGGGTGAGGGTGGGTGGCACGCCGCCGGTGTGGCGGCGCATCTGCACGTACTCCCGCACCCCGGGGGTCCGGGAGTGCTCGCGGTTGGCCGCCTCCCAGAGCAACGCCATGAGGTACTGCCGGAGCTGGCTCGCGAAGCGCAGGAGCATCCCGGCGTGCCCCGACACCCGGACCCGGCGGCACAGATCGTCCAGCGCGTCGCCGAGCGCCCCGCCCCCGGTGGGCAACGGAGCCGTCGGGTCGCCGTGGCGGTCCAGCACGTCGAGCAGGACGGCCACGGTCGGTGCCAGTCGGGTGGGCGCGTCGCCGAGGCCGTCCTCGTCGCAGGTGTCGTCCATGACGAACAGCCAGCAGACCAGGTCGGCCAGCAGCCGCAGCTGGCCGACCGGGCCGTCCGGGCAGGCCCGCCCGGCCAGGCCGGCGGGATCGGCCCGCTGTAACCGGTGACCGTTAGTGATCAAACCGAAGTGCCGCGCCCACGCCAGGCTCTCCTCGGCCACCCGGTCCGTGGCCTCGTGCCGGCGTGCAGGGAAGGGGGGCTCGTGCAGCGCCGAGATCGCGAAGGTTCGCATGGGCGTCCCCCTGTCGCGCCGCCCGGGGCGGGACGGCGCGGCACAGCGTACGGGAGCGCGCCCGGAACATCGAGCCGCGTGCGACGTCGTTCGGCGTGGGGGGTGTGGCCGTTTACGTACAGTCCGTTACATGCCCAGGTCGGCGCCCCGGAGGCGTTCCACCGCCGCCGCCGGCCCGGCCACCTGCACCCGCGCAACGCGCTGCCGGCCGGAGAGGAAGAGGGCCAGCTCGCCGGGAGCCCCCACCACGCGGACCGGCTCGCCGCCCCGACCCACCGACAGCTCGCCGTAGCCGGGCGCCTGTACGAAGACGTCGGCCGGGAACCGGCGCAGCCCGAGACGGGCCAGCGGTGCGACCCGCCTCCACAACGCGCGGTGCAGCCCGGCGGGCAGGTCCCGTGGCATCCAGCCCGGGCGGGCACGCCGCACGTCCTCGTGGTGGATGAAGAACTCCATCGTGTTGACCAGCTCGTCGGTCAACCGGTTGCTGACCGGGCTCCACGCCGGCGGCCGGCGCACCTGGCCGACCAGCCGGGACCACGGCTGGGCCGCGAGCCGGCGCCGGAC
>NZ_JBFAMU010000500.1:0-3582 GCF_040656655.1 Micromonospora sp. NPDC049799 | reverse complement strand
CCAGCAGCCGGCGCACCTCCCGGCGTACCGCCTCGGTCACCACGTCGCCCGCGGTGGGCGCGGCGGGCAGGCCGGTCGGGGCCACCAGGTCCGGCTCGCCCTCGGCGGCCGGCCCCAGCGCCCGTACGTGCTTCGGGGTGAACCCGCCCCCGCGGGCGCCCGCCGTGCGCAGCAGCGTGCCGATCCGGTCCAGCAGGGTCCGGTCCCCGGCCTTGCGCTCGACCTCCAGCTCGCGGAACGCGCCGGTGGCCGTCCCGTTGACGTCCTCGACGGTGACGTGGTCGTCCACCACCTCGGCGAGCACCGTGCCGTCGGCGTCGCGCACGTCGTACGCCTCCCGCACGGTGCGGACCACCGCGGCCGGTGCCAGCGGTGCGCCCCGGTGGAAGACGGTGACCAGCTCGACCAGCTCGGCCGGGGGTTCGTCGGCGGGGCCGGCCCGGGAGACCTCGTGCCGGACGCCGGGGCTGTCGGTCGGCAGCTTCACCGTCCAGGGCAGGTCGTCGCCCTGGCGGTGGCGCAGCGACACCCCGGCCCGCGCCAGCCGGAGGTCGACGGTGTCGAAGTACGTGGCGACCAGGGTGGCCGCCGGGTGGGCGCGTACGCCGCCACCGGCCGGGGCGGAGCCGGCCAGGTCCGGCAGGACCCACCCGTCGTCCACCGCGTACTTCCGCTCCTCCTCGACCATCTCGTCAGCCTAGGCGGGGTCAGCCGGCCGTGCCGCCGACGCGACGCAGCAGCAGTTCCTGGAGGTCCACCAGGGGCGCGTCCGCGCTGCCGGCACGCCGGGTCCAGGTGCCGTCGCCGGCCAGCTCGAACGCGTCCACGTCCGGACCCATCGCCGTGGCCATCACGTGGTCCAGCTCGGCCCGCGCGACCGGGTCGCTCACCTGGACCAGTGCCTCCACCCGGCGGTCCAGGTTGCGGTGCATCAGGTCGGCCGACCCCATCCAGAACTCGGCGTCGCCGTTGTTGCCGAACCGGAAGATGCGGGAGTGCTCCAGGAACCGGCCGAGGATCGACCGGACCCGGATGTTCTCCGACAGTCCCGGCACTCCGGGGCGCAGCGTGCACATGCCCCGGATCAGCAGGTCGACGTGGACCCCGGCGCGGGAGGCCCGGTAGAGCGCGTCGGTCAGCTCCTCGTCGACCAGGGAGTTCACCTTGAACTGGACGAGGCCGGGCATGCCGAGCCGGACGTGCGCGATCTCCCGGTCGATCCGCTCCACCAGGCCGCGGCGGATGCCCTGGGGCGCGACGAGCAGCCGCCGGAACGCGGTCTGCCGGCTGTAGCCGGTGAGCACGTTGAACAGGTCGGTCAGGTCGGCGCCGATCTCCGGGTCGGCGGTGAGCATCCCGAAGTCCTCGTAGAGCCGGGCCGTCTTCGGGTGGTAGTTGCCGGTGCCGATGTGGCAGTACCGGCGGATCTGGTTGCCCTCCTGGCGTACGACGAGCGCGGTCTTGCAGTGCGTCTTGAGGCCGACCAGGCCGTAGACGACGTGGCAGCCGGCGCGTTCCAGGGTGCGTGCCCAGCCGATGTTGGCGATCTCGTCGAACCGGGCCTTCAGCTCCACCAGCACCACCACCTGCTTGCCGGCGGCGGCGGCGTCGACCAGCGCGTCGACGATGGGGGAGTCCCCGCTGGTGCGGTAGAGGGTCTGCTTGATGGCGAGCACGTTCGGGTCGGCGGCGGCCTGCTCCACGAAGCGCTGCACGCTGGTCGCGAACGAGTGGTACGGGTGGTGCACCAGCACGTCACCGTCGCGCAGGGTGGCGAAGACACTGCGGGGCACCTCGCCCTCGGCGAGCCGGGGGTGGGTCGCCGGCACGAACGGCGGATCCTTGAGGTCCGGCCGGTCGGCCTCGCCGTAGACCTGCCACATCGCCGACAGGTCGAGCAGGCCGCGCACCCGCAGGACGTCGTGGGCGTCCATGTCCAGCTCCCGAACGAGCAGCTCCAGCATGTGGTCGGAGATGGAGGCGGCGACCTCCAGCCGTACCGGCGGGCCGAAGCGGCGCCGGGCCAGTTCCCGTTCCAGCGCCTGGAGCAGGTCCTCGTCGCGGTCCTCGTCGACCTCCACCTCGGCGTTGCGGGTGACCCGGAACAGGTGGCACTCCACCACCTGCATGCCGGAGAAGAGCTGCCCGAGGTGGACGGAGATGAGGTCCTCCACGGGCAGCATCCGGACGCCCGGCTGGTCCCGGTCGACGCGGACGAACCGGGGCACGTTGTTGGGCACCTTCACCCGGGCGAACAGCTCCGAGCCGCCGTCGTGGTCGCGGACCGCGACGGCCAGGTTCAGCGAGCGCCCCGAGATGTACGGGAAGGGGTGCGCCGGGTCCACCGCGAGCGGGGTGAGCACCGGGAAGATCTGCTCCCGGAAGTAGGTGCGCAGCCGTTCCCGTTCGGCGTCGCCCAGCTCGGCCCACCGCAGGATGCGGATGTCCTCGGCGGCCAGCTTCGGCAGCACGTCGTCGACGAAGCACGCGGCGTGCCGGGCGGTCAGCGTGGCGGCCTTCTCCGCGATCCGCTCCAGCTGGGTGCGCAGCGGCAGGCGGTCACCGCCGCGGACCGGCAGACCGGCGGAGAGCCGCCGTTTCAGGCCGGCCACCCGCACCATGTAGAACTCGTCCAGGTTGCTGGCGAAGATGGCCAGGAACTTCGCCCGCTCCAGCAGCGGAGTGCGCTGGTCCTCGGCCAGGGCCAGCACCCGGGCGTTGAAGTCGAGCCAGGACAGCTCGCGGTTGAGGAACCGGTCCTCGGGCAGGGGCTCGGCGGTCGGCCGGTCCTCGTCGGCGTGGGAGGGCGGGACGGCCGGCGCCGGCACGGGGGAGCCGGCCGGATCCAGTACCTCCTCCAGCCCGGCGGAGTCGGCTGCGGCGTCGGTGTCCGAGGGCACGTCGGCGTCCTGGCGGACACGCTCGACGCCCGGGACGGGACGGAACCGGCCGTCGGCGCCCCGGATGCGGGTGCCGTTGCGGGGGCCGGGTGCTTCGGTGGCGTGGGGCGGGTCGGGGTGCTCGCGAGGGGTGCTCACCCGCTCATCTTCACCCGAACCGGGTTAACGCAAAATGAACTTGGGCGGGGCGGATCAGGCCATCGTCGGCAATGTCACGCGGACGACCGTGCCATCCGGCTCGCGGTCGATGCGGACCCGCTGGCCCAGACGGAGCAGCCGGAGCCCGGAGGCGTCGAACGCCCGCGCGTCGAAGGTCAGCTCGGTGCCGTCGTCGAGCAACAGCACACCACCGCGGGTCGACGCGTCGAAGCTGGCCACCGTGCCCTGCATGCCCCGCACGCTACACCGCCGGTCGCGGACGCCGGAGCGCCGGCGGACGTCAGGGCCGCCGTCCGGGGCCCCAGACCGAGGCGGGCCGCCACGGTCAGGTCGTCGGCGGTGTCCACGTCCCGGCGCAGGCTCGGCCAGTCACCGGTCAGGGCCACCGCTCCGCTGGCGGCGTGGGCGGCTGCCGAGTCGGCACCGAAGCGCCGACGTACCCGATCAACTGCCCGATGCCGACCTGCTGCCCCTGGCGGACCACCGGGCCCGGCTCATCCATGTGCAGGTACTGGGTCTGCCA
>NZ_JBFAMU010000499.1:0-3604 GCF_040656655.1 Micromonospora sp. NPDC049799 | reverse complement strand
ATCATCGGCGGCGAGTCCGACAGCATCGCCCCGGTCTCGTCGCACTCCGAGCCGTTCTACGACCCGGCCCGGCCGCGCAGCTCCCGCCACCGGTACGCGACCAGCACCGCCCCGATCCCGGCCACGTACGGCAGCACCAGCGGGTCCACCCAGAGCAGCAGTCCGGCCAGCAGGCCCCAGCCCAGCCACCGGGGGAGTCGGCGCCCGGGCCGGCCGGTCGCCAGGTCGTACGCGAGGACGGCCAGCGCCATCCCGGCGGCGTTCATCTCCGGGTAGCCGCCCCCGGCGATGAGCTGGTTCTTGACCACCCGGTCGGAGCCGAGGGCGAGAACCACCACGACCAGCAGGCCGAACCAGCGGTCGGCGGTGAGCCGGAGCGCGAGCCGCCAGGCGAGCGTCAGGAAGATCGCGTACAGGGCCAGGGTGGGCAGCCGCAGGCCGACCGTCGACGGGCCGGCGAGGGCGAACACCGGTGCGGCCAGGTACGCCTCCAGCGTCCCCATGTACCGCTGGCCGTAGAACCAGACGGGGAGGTCCCGCCCCTGCGCGATGTGCAGGGCGGCCAACCCCATCGTGGCCTCGTCGCTGTTGGTCTGCGGCGTGTCGGAGAGCAGCAGCCCGAGGCGGTACGCGACGCCGGCCACGATCGCGAGAACGCTCAGCAGCGTGGGCAGCCGCGGCCAGGAGGCCGGGAGCGCGCACAGCGCGTGGCATCGCTCCTGGCGTACCCCGGCGGTCATGGGCCGATCATGGCACCCGGCCGTCGGCCCGCGTGGCGCGGTGCCGGTGCGGCAGCGGGTTTCCTCAGCCGGCGGTGCCGACCGGGGTGGCCTCGCGGGCGTCCAGGGCCTGCCGGTAGAGCCGGCCGGCGCGGTACGACGAGCGCACCAGCGGGCCGCTCATCACGCCCGCGAAGCCAATCTCCTCGGCCTCCTCGCGCAGCTCCACGAACTCCTCCGGCTTGACCCAGCGCTCGACCGGGTGGTGCCGGGGGGTGGGGCGCAGGTACTGCGTGATGGTGATCAGCTCGCAGCCGGCGTCGTGCAGGTCGCGCAGCGCCTGGGAGATCTCCGCGCGCTCCTCGCCCATGCCGAGGATGAGGTTGCTCTTGGTGACCAGGCCGTCCGCGCGGGCCTGCCGGATCACGTCGAGGGACCGCTCGTAGCGGAACGCCGGCCGGATCCGCTTGAAGATCCGCGGCACCGTCTCCACGTTGTGGGCCAGCACCTCCGGCCGGGCGCCGAAGACCTCGGCGAGCTGCTCGGGAACCGCGTTGAAGTCGGGGATCAGCAGCTCGACGCCGCAGCCGGGCTGCAGGGCGTGGATCTGCCGGACCGTCTCGGCGTAGAGCCAGGCGCCGCCGTCGGGCAGGTCGTCCCGGGCGACACCGGTGATGGTGGCGTAGCGCAGGCCCATCGACACGACCGACTCGGCGACGCGACGGGGCTCGTCGGCGTCGAACTCGGCCGGCTTGCCGGTGTCGATCTGACAGAAGTCGCAGCGCCGGGTGCACTGGTCGCCACCGATGAGGAACGTCGCCTCCCGGTCCTCCCAGCACTCGTAGATGTTGGGGCAGCCGGCCTCCTGGCAGACGGTGTGCAGCCCCTCGCGCGAGACCAGCCCGCGCAGCTGGGTGTACTCCGGCCCCATCTTGGCCTTGACCTTGATCCACGGCGGCTTGCGCTCGATCGGCGTCTCGGCGTTGCGCGCCTCGATCCGCAGCAGCCGTCGCCCCTCGGGGGCGGCGGTCGCGGGGCGCGCTGCCTGGCCGGTCGTCGGCGCGGAGTGCTCGATCGTCACAAAACCGAGCCTACGCCCGTCGGCCGTGGTCGATGCACGTCGGGCGACCGCCGTCACGCCCCGAATCTTGTGACGCCGGACACCGGGGGCGAAAAAACCGCGTCACACGGACGGCCCCGGGGGTGCTAGCGTGCGCCGCAGAGCTGTGACGGAGCCGAGTAGGGTACCGGGACGCCAGTTTCAAGAGAGCCGCCGGTTGCTGCGAGGCGGTCTGGCGCCGGTGCGTGAAGACCCTCCCGAGCTGCGGGAAGAACGGCGCACGCGCCCAGTAGACCCCGCCCGGCTGGCCCCGGTGAAAAGGCGACGAACGAGGCTCCCGCTCCGGCGGGGGCGAAGGTGTGGTGGCACCGCGAGGTTCCCGCTCGCCCACACCTCCCGGGGATCGCGTTGCGATTGATCGAGGAGGTAACCGCCGTGCAACGCATCCTGTCCTCCCAGCTCACCGCCCATGTCGGCGAGACCGTGCGGATCGCCGGTCACGTCCACCGGCGCCGGCTGCTCAAGTCGGTGGCCTTCCTGATCGTGCGGGACGCCGCCGGGCTCGCCCAGGTCGTCGTCACCGACGCCGCCGTGCGCGCGGCCGTGGAGACGATGCCCGAGGAGACCGTCGTCGAGGTGGTCGCCACGGTCGTCTTCAACGCGATGGCGCCCGCCGGGGTCGAGCTGACCGCGCCGGCGGTACGACCACTCGGCGCACCCGCCGAGCCACCGCCCTTCGACCTGTACCGGCCGGCCCTCACCGCCACCCTGCCCACCCAGCTCGACAACGCGCCCGTCGCACTGCGGCACCCGACCCGGTCCGCCGCACTGCGGATCTCCGCGGCGGCGGTGGCCGGCTTCCGGGCCGCCCTGGACGCCCGCGACTTCGTCGAGATCCACACCCCGAAGGTGGTCGGCTCGTCCACCGAGAGCGGGGCGAACGTGTTCGCGCTGGACTGGTTCGGCCGGCCCGCGTACCTGGCCCAGTCGCCCCAGTTCTACAAGCAGCTCATGGTCGGCGTCTTCGAGCGGGTGTACGAAGTGGGGCCGGTGTTCCGGGCCGAGCCGCACGACACCGTCCGGCACCTGGCGCAGTACACGTCGCTCGACGCCGAGCTGGGCTTCGTCACCGACCACCGGGACGTCATGGCGGTGCTCCGGGACACCCTCGCCGGGATGCTCGACACCGTCGTCGACCGGGCCGGCGCCGCGCTGGCGACGCTGGACGTGGCGGTGCCGGAGGTGCCGGCGGAGATCCCCGCCGTGCACTTCACCGACGCGCTGAAGATCGCCGGTGCGCCCGCCGACGAGCCGGACCTGGCCCCGGCCCACGAGCGGGCGCTGGGGGAGTGGGCGCGCGCCGAGCACGGCTCGGACTTCCTCTTCGTCACCGGGTACCCGATGGCGAAACGCCCCTTCTACACCCACCCCGACCCGGCGCGGCCGGCGTACTCCAACGGTTTCGACCTGCTTTTCCGCGGCCTGGAGCTGGTCACCGGCGGGCAGCGGCTGCACCGGCACGCCGACTACCTGGCGGCGCTCGCGGCCCGGGGCGAGCCGGTCGAGCCGTACGCGGGCTACGTCGACGCGTTCCGCCACGGCATGCCCCCGCACGGCGGCTTCGCCATCGGCCTGGAACGCTTCGTCGCCCGCCTCACGGGTGCCGCGAACGTCCGCGAGGTCACGGCCTTCCCCAGAGACCTCCACCGCCTAACCCCGTAACCCCCCCCATGACCCCGTTGATCAAGGGGTTTGCGCCGGATCGCGCGCGGATCCTGACGCAAACCCCTTGATCAACGCCGGTCGGCGGGGGTGGGGGTGGGGT
>NZ_JBFAMU010000498.1:0-3624 GCF_040656655.1 Micromonospora sp. NPDC049799 | reverse complement strand
GGCTCCGCCACCGTCGCCGACGTCGGCGGCACCGTCGACCGGAGCCTGCGCCTGGGCGACACATCCACCACCGCGCCGGTCACCGCCACCCGGTCCTTCGGCGCCACGTCCGCCACCGTCGTAGCCGGCGCCCGCCTGCGGGCCGCCCAGACCAGCGCGGTGGTCGGCCTGCACCTGGACAGCGCCGCCGGGCACACCGTCACCGTCGCCCTGGACGACGTCGGCCGCTGGTACACCTACAACGGCACCACCCGGGTCGACCTCGGCGGCTACACCACCAACCGGTGGTACGACGTCCGCATCGTCGCCCGCCCCGGCACCCGGACCGCCAGCGTCTGGATCGACGGGCAGCGCCGCGCCACCAACCTCGCGTTCCGCGTGGCCACCTCGACCCTGGCGTCGGTGCAGGTCGGTGTCTCCACCGGCGACACCGGCACCGTCTGGGTGGACGACGTCCGGACCACCACCGAACCGAACCCGGTGCCGTGGACCCAGATCGGCACCGTCGCCCCGCGCAGCGCCACCCAGATCGGCACGTCGAACGTCGTCATCGGCACCGAGACGCTGGACCGCGACTACACCGACTACCAGTCGTACAAGCCGTACCTGGGGCCGCTGGGCGCCACCCGGGCACGTTTCCAGGCCGGCTGGGCCAAGACCGAGAAGGTCCGGGGCAGCTACGACTGGGCCTGGCTGGACACCATCGTGAACGACGCGGTGTCCCGGGGCGTACGGCCGTGGTTGCAGACGTCGTACGGCAACCCGCTCTACGCCGGCGGCGGCGGGGCCGGTCTCGGTGGTCAGATCCCCAGCTCGGCCGAGGCGTTGACCGCCTGGGACGCCTGGGTGAGCGCGCTGGCCAACCGGTACGCCGACCGGGTCACCGAGTGGGAGATCTGGAACGAGCCGAACCTCGGCGGCGTCGACCCGGTGGCCTACGCCGACGTGCTGATCCGCACGGCCACCCGGATCCGGGCCGTCCAGCCGAACGCGGTGATCTGGTGCTGCGCGCTGGCCGGGGTGGAGCGCAGCTACGCCGACGCGGTGCTGACGCGCGTCCGGGACCAGGGCAAGCTGGGCCTGGTCGACGGGATCACCTACCACCCGTACAACGCCAACCCGGACGCCTCCTACGAGCAGGTGCGGCTGCTGCGGCTGACCGCCGACTCGTTCGCCACCCGGCTGCTGCTGCGGCAGGGCGAGAACGGCGCCCCGAGCCGGCCGGGCAGCTTCGGCGCGCTGGGCGACCTGGACTGGACCGAGCTGAGCCAGTCGAAGTGGATGCTCCGCCGCACCTTCGCCGACCTCGGCCGGGGCCTGAGCACCAGCGTGTTCAGCATCTCCGACCTGCACTATCCGTCGAAGATCAACTCGAAGGGCCTGCTCCAGACCGGCTCGGACAAGAGGATCCGGTACGCCAAACCGTCGTACTACGCCATCCAGGCGACCACCGCCCTGATCGACAGCACCATGACGTCGATCAGCGGGTACGGCGTCACCGACAACACCGCCAACGCCGTGTCGGTGGCCGCCTTCCGCAAGGCCGGCACCGGCCGGCAGGCCGTCGCCCTGTGGTTCAGCGGCGCGAAGCCGTCGGAGAGCAACGCCCGTACGCCGGTGACGGTCACGTTCACCGCCGGCAGCTTCGCCGACCCGGTCTACGTGGACCCGCGTACCGGCGCGGTGTTCGACGTGCCGGCGGCGAACTGGTCGGTCAGCGGCACCAGCTACACCTTCACCGGCGTGCCGCTCTACGATTCGCCGGTGCTGATCGCCGACCGTTCGGTCGTCGGTCTGTAGACCCGCTCACGGCCCCCGCCCGGTCCGCCGGGCGGGGGGCGCACCACCTGGGGAGGCAACGCCCGTGGCACTGTCGGCAACCCTGCTCGCCGAGCTGCGCGGCATCGTGGGCGCCACCCACGTGCACGACGCCGCCGGCGACCTCGTCGCGTACGCCCGGGACGCGACCCCGCTGTTCCGGCACGAGCCGGACGCGGTGGTCTTCCCGGCCGACACCGCCGAGGTGGCCGCGGTGCTGGCCCTCGCGACCCGCCACGGGGTGCCGGTGGTGCCACGCGGCGCCGGCTCCAACCTGTGCGCGGCCACCGTGCCGCTGCGCGGCGGGATCGTGCTGGTGCTGACCCGGCTCAACCGCATCCTCGAGATCGCCCCGGACGAGTTGCTCGCCGTGACGCAGCCGGGGGTGACCAGCGCCGCCCTCGCCGAGGCCGCCGCCGCGCGGGGGCTGCTCTGGGCCCCCGATCCGGGTAGCCGCACGGTGGCCACCGTCGGCGGGACCGTCGCCACCTGCGCGGGCGGGCTGCGCGGCCTCAAGTACGGGGTCACCCGCAACTACGTCCTCGGCCTGGAGGCGGTCCTGCCCACCGGCGAGGTGATCCGCACCGGCGGTCGACTGTGGAAGGACGTCGCCGGGTACGACCTGACCCGGCTGCTCACCGGGTCCGAGGGCACCCTCGCGGTGCTCACCGAGGCGACGGTGGCCCTGCTGCCGGCCCCGGCGTCGAGCAACACCGGGGTCGCGTACTTCCCGACCCTGGCCGACGCGGGGCGGGCCGTCGCCGCGGTGATCCGGGCCGGGGTGGTGCCCGCCACCCTGGAGTTCCTCGACCGGGCCTGCATCGCCGCGGTGGAGGACTTCGCCCACCTCGGGCTGCGCACCGACGCCGGGGCGCTGCTGCTCTTCGGCGACGACGGGCCACCGGCGGCGGTGGCCACGAACCTGGAGCGCATAAGCGCGGCCTGCGTCGACGCGGGCGCCATGGAGGTCACCATGGCCCGCGAGGTCGCCCAGGCCGAGGCGCTGCTGGCCGCCCGCCGCTGCGCGTTGCCCGCGCTGTCCCGCCGGGGCGGGGTCACCATCCTGGAGGACGCGACCGTGCCGCGGCCCCGGATCGCCGAGATGGTCGACCGGATCGACGCCGCCGCCGCGCGGCACGACGTCGCCATCGCGACCTTCGGCCATGCCGGCGACGGCAACCTGCACCCCACGTGCGTCCTGGACTCCGCCGACGACCACGACGGCGTACGCCGGGCCGAGGCCGCCTTCGCCGACATCTTCGCCGCCGCCCTCGACCTCGGCGGCACCATCACCGGTGAACACGGGGTCGGTGCGGCGAAGCTGCCGTTCCTGACCGACCGCCTCGGCGCCGAGCAGATGGCGCTGCTGCGCCGGATCAAGACCGCCTTCGACCCGGCGGGCATCCTCAACCCCGGAAAGCTGGGATCGTGACCGGCGACGTCTTCCACCCCGAGCAGCTGTCCCGCTGCATCTCCTGCGGTTTCTGCCTGCCGGCCTGCCCGACGTACGCGATGACCGGTGACGAGGCGTCCTCGCCGCGCGGACGGATCACGCTGATGCGGGCGCTGCAGGACGGCACCCTGCCGCCGGACGATCCCACCCTCGCCGAGCAGTCCTCGTTCTGCCTCGGCTGCCGCGCCTGTGAGCCGGTGTGCCCGGCCGGCGTCGAGTACGGCAGCCTGCTGGAGCAGTGGCGGGTCCATCAGTGGCGGGGCCGTCGTCGCCCGCTGCTGGCGCGCGCCCTCATGCTCGTCGCCGAACAGCGGTGGCTGCTGCGCCTGCTCGGGCTGGTCCGCCGCGCCGCC
>NZ_JBFAMU010000497.1:0-3631 GCF_040656655.1 Micromonospora sp. NPDC049799 | reverse complement strand
CCCTGCGCCGCCGGCCGGGTCACCGTCGCGGGCGCCGGCTCCGGGGTCAGGGCCCAGCCGGTCGCACCGGCGGCCAGCAACAGCAGGGGTACGCCCACCGCCGCGCCGATCCAGCGGATCCGACGCGACGGGCTGATCCGGTCAAAGGGCACCAAACCACTCTACGGCGCGGACGTTAGGAAGGGCCCCTTGTTATGCAGATGGCGATAACAAGGGGCCCCTGCGAACAGGCCGGCGGCGCATGCTGCGCCGGAGCGCCCCCGGCCCGTTCGTCCTTACACCTCAGCTGAGGCGGGCGCCGATGTGGATGGCGACCGCGTCGTGGGCGGGGATGTTCGCGGCGAACCAGCCGCTGCCGTCCACCGTGATCACCGGGCCGCTGCACGAGCCGGCCGAGTAGGTGCCGTGGACGACGTCGCAGTACCGGCCCGCCGGGAGCCCGGCGTAGTAGGACCGGCCGTTGATCGCGTAGTCCTCGTCGTTGATGGTGATGAAGCCCTTGCCGCTCCGGCCGAAGGCGATGTGGTTGTTGCCGTTGTCGTACCAGTTGACGACGCCGGCGCCCTCGGTGGCGTTGCGGAAGCCGACCATGTTGGCGATGACGCCCCAACGGTGCTCGCACTCCCAGCCGGAGTAGCAGGCGGTGTTGAGGACCTTGCCACCGGAGTCCTGCGGCGGACCCTGGTCGCGCTGGCTGAAGGTGTAGCTGGACATGACGGTCGGCGAGCCGTACGGCCAGGCCAGCATGAAGGCGTTGGCCAGGGCGTAGATGCCCCGGTCCCGGTAGGTCAGCACGCCGGCCGCGTCGCGCTGGGTGTCGTGGTTGTCGACGAACACCGACGAGACCGAGCTGGGCAGGTGCCCCCAGCCCTCGCCGAAGTTGCGCAGGTAGGCGAGCTTCTCCGAGCGGAACACCCGGGCCAGGTCCTTGCCGTAGCGGAACTCGTGCACGTCGCCGTTGCCGGTGTACTCGTTCGGCGTGATCGGCTCACCGGCGCCGTAGATGACCTCCTGCACGATGTACGCCGAGCGGGACAGCTTGCCCTTGATGGCGGCGATGTCCCCGGCCGGCATGTGCTTGCTGGCGTCCAGCCGGAAGCCGTCCACGCCGAGCGAGAGCAGGTCGTTCATGTACCCGGCGATCTTCGTCCGGACGTAGTCCGACTCGGTCTTCAGGTCGGAGAGGTTGACCAGCTCGCAGTTCTGCACCTGGTACCGGTCGCCGTAGCTGGTGATCTCGTTACCGGAGGTGCCGCAGTAGTGGAAGTCCTGCGACGAGTAGATGCCGGGGTAGTTGTAGTGCCCGTACGACGAGCCGGCCCAGCCGGTGCCGCCGTTGTCCTGGCCGGACATGTGGTTGATGACCGCGTCCACGATGACCTTCACGCCGGCGGCGTGGCAGGTGTCGACCATGGACTTGAACTGCGCCCGGGTGCCCCTGCGGGACTCGATCCGGTAGCTGACGGGCTGGTACGCCACCCACCACTCGGAGCGCTTGACGTGCTCCTGCGGCGGGGAGACCTGCACGTACCCGTAGCCCTTCGGGCCCAGGGTGCTCTGACACTCGCTCGCCACCGAGGACCAGTTCCACTCGAACAGGTTGGCGATGACCTTCTTGGTGCCGGCGGGAGACGCGGCGGCCGGGGGTGCCGTCACGACGGTCGGCAGGAGCAGGCTCGCGATCACACCGAGGGCGGCGACCGCGGAGAAACATCGACGTCGATGCATCTGTAACTCCAGACGGGGGTGATGGGGACGGGGTGGTGGTGCCAGGGGGAGGGCTTCCAGTTGCCGGGATCTTGCAACCCGGCCTGAAATTTTCCGAAAGATTACAAGCGAGTTACAGGCGCTGTCAACGCATGGACATGCGTCACTACCGTCCGTCCGCGCACTGCGACGCACGGGCCCGTACACGCGCCCGACCGCCGCGCGGTTCGACGGAGTGACGAAAAATTCTTCGCCTCGGGTGATCCGCCGGCCGCGCCGTTCCGTACAGGAGGGGGAGCAGGGTCGGCCGGTGGCGCGCCACCGCGAGACGATCGAGGAGCAGATGGCCCGGGCACAGCAGAACCAGAAGGCCACGACGGTCCGGACCACCACCAGCAGCCGGGGGGTCCGCACGCGGTCCCGGGCGGCGGCGGTCCTGTTCGGTGTCTCCGCCCTGGCCGGGGCGTGGGCGGTCACCATGCTCACCGGCGTGGGCTCGACGGCGTACGCGTACGGCTTCTTCTTCACCGAGTTCTTCGCCGGGGTGATCACCCTGGTGTCGCTGAGTCTCACCGTGATGATGGGGCTGCTCGCCACCGACCGGCTGGTGCTGCTGATCCGGCACCGGGTGCTGCTGCAGTCGGCGCACCGGGCCACCGGCATCCTCGGCGTCGCCGGACTGGTCTTCCACGTACTGACGAAGATCGCCACCGGGCGGGCCTCCGCCACCGACGCGGTCGTGCCGTTCATCGGAGGCCGGGGCCTCTACGTCGGCCTCGGCACGGTGGCCGCCCTGCTGATGGTGAGCGTGTTCTGGACCGGCATCATCCGCGCCCGCTTCGCGGGGGTGGGTCCGAAGTGGCTCTGGCGGACCCTGCACTCCGCCGCGTACCTCTCCTGGCCGTTCGGAATCTTCCACGGCCTCAACGCCGGGCGGCCCGCGGCGCCCTGGGTGATCGTCAGCTACCTCGCCTGCGTGCTGCTGGTGGTGCTGGCGCTGCTCGTCCGGCTCTCGGTGAGCCTGGGCCGGCGCAGCCGGGAGCAGCAGCAGGCCACCGCCATCAACAAGGCCATGGCCGCCCGGCCCGCCGAGGAGACCACCAGTCGTTTGCTGCTCAAGGGTCTCGGCCGGCGCGACAAGGAGAAGAAGAAGACCGCGGAGCGGACGCCCGGGTGGGCCGACACCACCGCCGCCGGCTCGTGGACCGCGTCCGGCGGCCGGCGCCGTGACCCGGAACGGTTCACCGTGCCGGTGGTGCCCGAGGCCGGCTCCCTCCGGGAGCCGACCCGCCCCCCGCGCCGCCGCCGGGACGAGGAACTGGAGCCCGTGCCGGCCCGCTCCGGCCGGCGCCGGGACGATCTGGAGGCGCCCGCCGCCCGGTCCGCCCGACGACGGGTGGAGGAGCCGGACGAGCCACGGTCGTCGCGCCGCCGCGACACCGAGCGGGAGCCGGTGACGGCCCGGAGGTCCGAGGAGCGCGTGTCCCGCCGGGTCGAGGAGGAGCCCGCCCCGAGCGGTCGGCGCTACCGCGACGACGACGAGGTCGGCACCGGCCGCCGGTCGCGCGCCGACGTCCGGAGCCGCTACCCGGTGTCGCCGCCGGCCGGCCTCGAGGAGCCCGAGGAGCCGTGGGACAGCCCGCGGCGCTGGGAGACGACCTCGCCGATCTCGGCGGGACCGATCTCCGCGGGACCCATCTCCGCCGGTCCGATCTCGGCCGCCCCGCGCAGCGGCAGTGGCCGGCACAGCGCCGAGGACGACCTGCCCGAGGCCGAGCCGGACTACTGGCGGCCGCCGGCCCGGTACGTCGCCGAGGACCTGCCGCCCGGGCATGCGCACCGCCACCGTGCCGTTGGTGTCGCCCAGGTCCCAGCGCAGGCTCGGCGAGTGCTCGACGATGATCGTCAGCGCGCCCGGCCAGAA
>NZ_JBFAMU010000496.1:0-3648 GCF_040656655.1 Micromonospora sp. NPDC049799 | reverse complement strand
GCGAAGCTGCATGGGCTCCATTCTCCCGCCTGCGCGGATCAGGGGCAGCGTCGGGGTCACCCCCGGCCGTCCCCCGATCTCTGCCCGGGTCCGGCCACGTCGCCGGTCGCCGCACCTGGCGCGGTACCGCCGGCGGAGGACTGCTCCGACGACGGCGCGTTGTGCTGTTCAGCGGTGTCGCCGGCCGGCTGGGAACCGGTGCGTTCGCCGCCCTCGGGCTCGTTCTCGAGCATGGACGTTCTCCAGTTCTGGCTGCCCCGGGCGCGTGTGAGCGCTGCCACGCAGGGTCGCCGCAAAAGTGTTTCCGCCGGTCGCGCTGGTCGCGCGACCGCCGAAGTCTGCCTGCCCGAACACTGACCGACGGTCAGCGTTCGCCGATGGATGCCCCGTCGCGGTCCGCGTCCAACGGATCCGCGATCGCGCCCTGCGCGGTCAGCGTGCCCTGCGCCAGCCGGATCACCTTCGGGGAGACCGGCGGCTCCAGGTCGGCCACCACGCGGAGGCCGGAAAGGACGTCATCGGGTCGCACGGACGGGGTGACCTGCCGCACGACCAGTTCGAGTATCGCACACGGCACGGCCGCGACCTCGGAAGGCGTCTCCGTCGGCGTGACGACATCGATGGAGATGACCGCCGAACGGGCGTCGAAGGTGCGTCGCCCCTGCTTGGTCATGCGCTCGACGAGGACCTCGTCGGCGGCCGTGAAGGCGGAAACCGCCCGTTGTGCGACACCGGGGTCGACCTCGGGCAACTCGATGCGCCAGTGCGAGGCCTCGATCCGGTCGGCCAGGCTGCCGCCACCGGCCACCACCGCGTCCAGGACGTCGAGCCCGGGCGACAGGGCGGCGTCGAGAGCCGCGCGCAGCTGCTCCGGGTCGACCTCCTCGCGCAGGCCGATCTCCAGGTACTCGGCCTCGCTGGCCACGCCGGTGGGGGCGGCGCTGGCGTACGAGATCTTCGGGTGCGGGGTGAAGCCCTGGGAGAAGGCGATCGGTACGCCGGCCCGGCGCAGCGCCCGCTCGAAGGCGCGGGCGAAGTCCCGGTGCGAGGTGAACCGCAGCGGCCCGCGCTTGGCGTACCGGATCCGGACGCGCTGGACGACCGGCGCCTGCCCACCCTCGGGCTGTGGTCTCTTACTGATCGTCGTGCTCCTCGGTGTCAGAACCGGTGGATCATGAAGTTGTTGTCGGCGACACGCCGTGCCGGAGACAATAGCTTCATGATCACCGGGCGGAGCGGGCGGCGCGCGGGAGACGCGCGGCGCACCCGCCCCGAACGGTCACTGCTGGGCGCCGGTCGGGAGCTTGAGGCCGCCGCCGTTGATCGGGGTCAGCGGCAGGAGCTTCTTGCCGGTGGGACCGATCTGGATCTCGGTGTCCATCGACGGGCAGACGCCGCAGTCGAAGCACGGGGTCCACCGGCAGTCGTCCTGCTCGTACTCCGACAGCGAGTCCTGCCAGTCCTGCCAGAGCCAGTCCTTGTCCAGGCCCGAGTCCAGGTGGTCCCACGGCAGGACCTCCAGCTCGTCGCGCTCCCGGGTGGTGTACCAGTCGAGGTCCACCCCGAAGGTCGGCAGGACCTCGTCGGCGGCCTGCACCCAGCGCTGGTACGAGAAGTGCTCGCTCCAGCCGTCGAACCGGCCGCCGTTCTCCCACACCCTGCGGATCACCGCGCCGACCCGGCGGTCACCACGGGAGAGCAGGCCCTCGATCAGCGACGGCTCGCCGTCGTGGTAGCGGAAGCCGATCGCCCGGCCCAGCGAACGGTCGGAGTTGATGGCCTGCTTGAGCATCTTCAGCCGGCCGTCGATGACCTCCGGCCGCTCCATCGACGCCCACTGGAACGGGGTGTGCGGCTTCGGCACGAAACCGCCGATGGAGACGGTGCAGCGGATGTCCTTGGAGCCGGTGGCGGCGCGACCGGCGCGGATGACCTCGTGCGCCATGTCCGCGATCTCGAGGACGTCCTCGTCGGTCTCCGTGGGCAGGCCGCACATGAAGTACAGCTTCACCTGCCGCCAGCCGTTGGTGTACGCGGTGACCACGGTGCGGATGAGGTCTTCCTTCGACACCATCTTGTTGATCACCTTGCGGATCCGCTCCGACCCGCCCTCGGGGGCGAACGTCAGACCGGTACGCCGACCGTTGCGCGACAACTCCTGCGCGAGGTCGATGTTGAACGCGTCCACCCGGGTCGACGGCAGCGAGAGCGACACGTTCGTGCCCTCGTACTGCTGGGCGAGGCCCGAGCACATGTCACCGATCTCGGAGTGGTCGGCCGACGAGAGCGACAGCAGGCCCACCTCGTGGAAGCCGGAGAACTCCAGCCCCTCCTTCACCATCTGGCCGACGGTGGTGATCGAACGCTCCCGCACCGGGCGGGTGATCATGCCGGCCTGACAGAAGCGGCAGCCCCGGGTGCAGCCCCGGAAGATCTCCACCGCGTACCGCTCGTGCACGGTCTCGGCCAGCGGGACCAGCGGCTTCTTCGGGTACGGCCAGGCGTCCAGGTCCATCGTCGTGCGCTTGTGCACCCGGAACGGCACGTCCGCCCGGTTCGGCACGACCCGCTGGATCCGACCGTCGGGCAGGTAGTCCACGTCGTAGAAGCGCGGCACGTACACGCTCTCGGTGCGGGCCAGCCGCAGCAGCAGCTCGTCCCGGCCGCCGGGCGAGCCCTCGGCCTTCCACTCCCGGACGATGGCGGTGATCTCCAGGACCGCCTCCTCGCCGTCGCCGAGCACGGCGGCGTCGACGAAGTCGGCGATCGGCTCCGGGTTGAACGCGGCGTGCCCGCCGGCCACGATCACCGGGTCGTCGTCGGTGCGGTCGGCCGCCAGCATCGGGATGCCGGCCAGGTCGATCGCGGTGAGCAGGTTGGTGTAGCCCAGCTCGGTCGAGAACGAGACGCCGAAGACGTCGAACGCACGGACCGCGCGGTGCGCGTCGACGGTGAACTGCGGCACGCCGTGGGTGCGCATCAGCGCCTCCAGGTCCGGCCAGACCGCGTACGTGCGCTCGGCCAGCACGTCGGGCAGCTCGTTGAGGACCTCGTAGAGGATCTGCACGCCCTGGTTGGGCAGGCCCACCTCGTACGCGTCGGGGTACATCAGCGCCCACCGGACGGTCGCCGCGTCCCAGTCCTTGACCACCGCACCCAGCTCGCCACCGACGTACTGGATGGGCTTGGTCACCTGGGGCAGCAGCGGCTCCAGCTGTGGCCACACGGAATGGGCCGCGGTCGGGCGCGGCGTGGTCGACGGGACGCTCATGACGCCCAAGGGTACGCGGCCCGCCGCCGGTGACGGCGCGCACGCCACCGGCCGGCCGGCCGCACCAGCGGATTCGTCGGGGGTGGCGCGCCGGTACTAACCTCGCAACGGGCGCGAGAGGAGATTGCCGCGATGCCGCAGCCGCAGCCGGGTGCAGACCGGCCGGCCGACGGGGACACCCCGGACCCGCACCGGGACCGGGATCCGGCGGTCACCGAGGAGGCCACGCCCTCCCCCGTACCGTCGGGTGACGAGCCCCGCACGGGCCCGGAGGGCACCCGTGAGCTGGACACCGACGAGCCGGACGCGGCCGGGCGGCCCACCGACGGCCCGCACGGCACGCGGGCGCTGCCGGCCGACGAGCCGGAGCCCGCCGC
>NZ_JBFAMU010000495.1:0-3650 GCF_040656655.1 Micromonospora sp. NPDC049799 | reverse complement strand
GACGCCCTCCCCCCGACCGGGCCCGCGACGGGGGCGGCCGCGTCGCCGAGCGTGTCCACCGACGCTCCACCGCCGGGTACGCCGGAACCGGCGGCGACCTCGGTCCAGCCCCCCGTGCCGCCTTCGGCACCCTCCACCGGGGACACCCTGGTGGCGGCGGCGTACCGTCTCGACGCGCTGATCGGCGCCGGCCTGAACGACGGCGGCATCCGCTCCGACGTGGGCCTGGACCTGCGCAACGAGCTGCGGAACCTGACCGAGGCGGCCCGCGCCGCGCGTGGTGACGTGGCGCAACGGGTGGCCCGGCTGCGCGAGAAGGTGGCGGTCCGCCTGGGCGAGGGCGCGATCAGCGAGGCGTACGCCCGCCGCCTGGACGACGCCGTCGCGGACCTGGGTGAGGCCCGGCTCTGACCCGGCGCCCGATCAGCGGAGGGCCACGCGGACCGGCTCGCGTGCGCGGGCGGGGTGGGCGGCGCCGGCGGTGAACCGCCGGTACACGGCCTCGTAGCCGGCCGCGGTCCGCTCGGTGGAGAAGTTCTCCGCGACGTGCGCGACGCAGGCCGCCGGGTCGAGGCGGCCGGCCGCGCGCAGCGCCGACGGCAGTTCGTCGGGTGTGGAGCAGATGAGGCCGGTCACGCCGGGACGGACCAGTTCCGGGACCGCCCCCCGGCCGAGCGCGACGACCGGAGTACCGGTCGCCATCGCCTCCAGCATCACCATGCCGAACGGCTCCTCCCACTGGATCGGCATGATCAGGCAGCGGGCCTCGACCAGCAGGCGCAGGGCGGCCTCCCGGTCGGCGTCGAGCACGACGGTGACGTCCTCGTCGAGCATCGGCCGGATCACCTGCTCGTAGTAGCGCCGCTCGGCCGGCTCGTTGCACTTCCCGGCGAGCACCATCGGCAGGCCGGCGGCCCGACAGGCGCGGATGGCGATGTCCGGGCCCTTGTCCGGGCTGAAGCGGGCCAGCCACAGCACGGGCCCCCCGCTCGGGCGGTTCTTGTGCGGGATGCCCGCGGTGTCCATCGCGTTGTGGACGGTGCCGACCCAGGGCAGCCGCGGGTTCAGCCGGCGCTGGGCGTGCGAGATCGCGACCAGCCCGACCCCGCGGTCGGTGTCGCTGAGCACGGCGCCGTACTCGCCCACCGGGTTGCCGTGCACCGTCGCCACCGTCGGCACCGCCCGGCGGCCGGCCACCAGCGGCCCGGCCGTGGTGTGGTCGTGGACCACGTCGAAGTCGGCCGGGTCGATCAGGTGGTTGACCCGGGCCACGTGGGCCAGCTCGGGCAGTACCTCGCCGAGTCGGCCGTACTGCAGGTCGGGCACGGTCGACACGAAGTCGCCGGCGGTGCCGTGGTCCTGCCCGGCACCGAAGAGGGTGACCGCGTGGCCCCGCGCGACCAGGGCGTCCACCAGGCCGGCCACCACGGTCTCCAGCCCGCCGTAGCCGGGCGGGGGCACGGACAGCCAGGGTGGGACCACCATCGCGATCCGCAACGGCCGTTCCGCCGAGCGGTCGTCCGGGAGGTGCACGGCCACAGGGTCCTTCCCTTCGTCCACGGTCGTCGGCAGCGGGTTCCCGGTGGCGGCTGCGCTACACGCGACCGGACCGGGGCTCAGCCGCCCACGAGAAGCTCGTCCCGGACCGCCCGCACCCCCTCGCCGGACCAGGCGACGCGTTCCGCCTGGTCGCGTTCCCACCAGGAGCGCACGACGCCGCGCAGGACGACCGTGTCGCCGTCCACCTCGACGGTCACCCGCTCGGTGCCGATCCCGCGCAGGAGCGCGCGTTGCACGTCCCGGCGGGTCTGCTCGCCGTCCACCGGGGCGGCGGGTCGGACCTCCACCAGGTTCGTCACCCCGCGTACGCCGCCCAGCCGGCGCAGTTCGTTCTCGGCGGTCCGGCGCTGCCAGCCGAACTCGACCTCCCCCCGGAGCACGACCCATCCGTTGGCGACCGTGACGTCCAACCGCTCGGCGGGCACGAAGCTGTCCCAGTCCAGGGCCCGGCTGGCCGCGATCGCGATGTCCGAGTCGGTGCGCCCGGAGTCGCCGGGCAGGCGTACCTCGATGTCGTCGGCAACCGCCCGCACGCCGCGTACGCGCTGGGCGCACCCCACGGCCGCCCACCTGCGGGCGTACCCGTCGACCCAGCCGGTGAGCGTCACCACGCCGTGGACGACGGACACCCCGATCTCGTCCGGCCGTACCCGGGGGTCCCAGGCCAGCTCGTCCAGCACGTCCCGCTGGATCCGCGTGTCGGTCTCCACGGCGATGGTCATCGCACCCCTCCCGTCGGTTGCTGTGCCGAGGGTGCCGCCGGTACGGGTGACGGCGGTTCACCCGAAGAGGGTGAACCGCCGTCGTGGGGAGATGAGCGGCGGATGGTGGGGCCAACCCCCTTGGCTCCACCACCCGCCGCCGGAGGGAGGAGGAAAGTACGGGTACCGGTTAGGACGCTTCAGCGAGCGTCACGGTTGCCGTGGATTCGTTCCCGTTCCGCTTGTAGGTCACCTCGACCCGGTCACCCACCTCACCGGCCTGCACGGCGCCGACGAGGTCGTCCGAGTCGTTGACGACCTTGTCGCCGAACCGGATGATCACGTCGCCGCGCTGGAGGCCCGCCTTCTCGGCGGCACTGCCCGGTGCGACCGCGGCGACCAGCGCACCGCCGCCCTCGGCCGCGTTGACGCTGACGCCGAGCGACGGGTGACTGACCTTCTCGCCGCGCTGCAACTTGCCGGACACGTCCTTGGCCTTGTTGCTCGGGATGGCGAAGCCGACGCCGATGTTGCCGCTGCTGCCCTGCCCGGCGGTGGCGATCGCGGTGTTGATGCCGATGACCTCGCCCCGGGTGTTGACCAGTGCGCCGCCGGAGTTGCCGGGGTTGATCGGCGCGTCGGTCTGGAGCAGCCCGGCGATCGAGGTGGCACCCTGTCGCGGGTCCTGCTGCTGGCCGCTGCCGGCCTGGATGGTGCGGTCCCGGGCGCTGAGGATGCCCGCGGTGACCGACCCCTGCAGGCCGAGCGGGCTGCCCAGAGCGAGCACCTGGTCGCCGACCTGCATGGCGTCGCTGTCGCCGAACGTGGCGGGCTTGAGGTCGCCCACGCCGGACGCCTTCACGACGGCGAGATCGGTCTTCGGGTCGGTGCCGACGATCCGCGCCTCGGCGGTCTTGCCGTCGGCGAAGATAACCCGGACGCTGTCGCCGCCGGCCGATGCGATGACGTGGTTGTTCGTGAGCACGTAGCCGTCGGCGCTCAGGATCACGCCGGAGCCCTCACCGTTGTCGGTGGCGATCGAGACCACGCTGGGCTGCACCGACGCGGCGATGCCCGGCAGGTCCTCGCTGTTGATGACCGGCGCGGCGGAGTAGGTGCGGGTGATGCCCGAGTCACCGTCCACGGCGAGCGCGAGCGCACCGCCGGCGACGCCCGAGCCGAACATCAGGGCGAGCACGGCGACACCGGCGCCGGCGAACTTGGCGATCCGGCCCGGCCGCGGGTCGTGCGGGCGCGCCTGGTGGGCCCACGGGGGCAACGACTGGCCGGGGTGGTGCTGGCCCGGGTGCTGCGGCTGGCCGTACCCCGGCTGGCCCCCGCCGCTCCAGCCGGGCTGCGGGCCCGGGTACCAGGGGCCGGCCGGCCACC
>NZ_JBFAMU010000494.1:0-3675 GCF_040656655.1 Micromonospora sp. NPDC049799 | reverse complement strand
CCCGCATGTCGGCGGTCCCGTGTTCGTCGAGGGGATTCAACGACCGGCCGGCCACCGTCATTCCGGGGCCGGGCGACCCACGCCCGGGGGCTGCGTGTCCTGCTCGATCGTCCGCCATGTGTAACGACCCCCGGCCGGCCACGATTCCGCCGCCAGGATGCCCCCGGTCACACCCCGGAACCGGACACCCAGCCTGATAACGGACGCCGCTGGCCAGGGGGCCGGGCGGAGATCCACTCGACATCACCGAAACCGGCGCATCGACCCAGCCGGACACCCCGACTTCACAGAACCCGAGTCGATCAGGGAACGGACACTCCGCGTACGCCGGGAAGAGCCGGTGGCGGACGGCGGCGGTTTGTGCGGGCGGACGGCCGGGAACCCGGCTTGCCCCGGCAGTGCGGCGCCCGGCGCGCCGCCCGACGAACGGACGCGACACCCCATGACCGACCGTCCGACCGTGGCCCCCGCCGTGCCCGACCTGGACCTGCTCACGCTCGGGGTGGAGGAGGAGTACCTGCTGCTGGATCCGGACACCGGGGAGAGCATGGCCGTCGCCGACCGGGTCCTCGACGCCCTGTCCGGGTCCGCCCGCGACCAGAGTCGGCAGGAGTTCCGGCACAGCATGGTCGAGATGGTCACCCCCGTCTCGTGCGACCTGGGCGAGGTGCGGGAGCACCTGGTGCGGCTGCGCCGGTCGGCGGCGGAGGCGGCGGAGGCGGCGGGGGCCCGACTCGTCGCGGTGGGGGCGACGCCGGTGCACGAGCGGCACCGGAGCGTTCCGGACGAACCGCGCTACCACGCGATGTCGCGCCGGTTCGGGCCGGTCGCGCACGACCCGGCGGTGTGCGGGTGCCACGTGCACGTCGGTCTGCCGGACCGCGAACTGGCCGTGCAGGTGTCCAACCACCTGCGCCCGTGGCTGCCGGTGGTGCAGGCGATCACCGCCAACTCGCCGCTGCACGACGGGCGGGACACCGGCCACGCCAGCTGGCGCTCGATGCAGCTCGAGCGCTGGCCGAGCATCGGGCCGACCCCGCACTTCGAGTCCGTGGCGGACTACGACGACACGGTCTCCGACCTCATCGCCGCCGGCATCATGCTCGACGCCGCGATGGTCTACTGGTACGCCCGGCCGTCGGCCGCGTACCCGACGGTGGAGGTCCGGGTCGGCGACGTGTGCCCGACGGTGGACGACACCGTGCTGGTCGCCGGTCTGGTGCGGGCGCTGGTGGCGACGATGTCCGACCAGGTCCGGGACGGGGTGACGGCCCCCCGGATCCGGGACTGTCTGGTGTCCGCCGCGCACTGGCGGGCCGCCCACGACGGGCTCGACGGTGACCTGATCGACCTGCGCTCCGGTGGCGCGAAGCCGGCCTGGACCCTCGTCGACGAGCTGTTCGCCACGGTCACGCCGGCCCTGGTGCGCCACGGCGACCTGGCGTACGTGCGGGCTCAGCTCGCCCGGGTCCACGCCGAGGGCAACGGCGCGATGCGACAGCGCCGGATCATGGCCCGTACGGCGGGCGACGTCCGCGCGGTCCTCGGCCACCTCGCCGCCCAAACCCGGGCGGTGTGACGCGTCAGCGGACGCCGTGCGACTGGAGCCAGAGTTCCAGCAGGCCGAGCTGCCACAGCTTGTTGCTGCCCGCGGCCGCCTGTGCCCGGTCGGGCGCGGCGAGCAGTTCCTCGACGTACGCCTCCCGGAACAGCCCGCGCTCCCGCGCGGCCGGCGCCCGCAGTGCCTCGACGACCAGGTCGCGGACCGGTCCGTCCACGTTGCGCAGCGCGGGCACCGGAAAGTAGCCCTTCGGCCGGTCGATGACCTCGGCGGGCAGCACCTCCCGGGCCACCTCCTTCAGCACGCCCTTGCCGCCCCGCGCGACCTTGTGCTCCGGCGGGCAGGCGGCGGCGAGCGCGACGAGGTCCTGGTCCAGGAACGGGGTGCGGATCTCCAGCCCCCACGCCATGCTCATGCTGTCCACCCGCTTGACCGGGTCGTCGGGCAGCATCAGGTGCGTGTCCAGGCGCAGCACCGCGTCCAGCGCGGTCTCCGCGCCGGGTGCGGCCAGGTCCGCGACGACCAGCTCGCGGCTGGCGTCGGCGTCGACGGCGTACGCGGGACCGACGACCCGACTCAGCTCGGCGTGGTCCCGGTCGAAGAACGCGGACGTGAACACCTGCGCCGCGTCGTCGCGGGGGATCCCGGCCAGGGGCTGGTGGTAGCCGTAGCCGGCGAACACCTCGTCCGCGCCCTGCCCGGACTGGGCCACCTTCACGTGCCGCGCCACCTGCTCGGAGAGCAGGTGGAAGGCGACCACGTCGTGGCTGCCCATCGGCTCGGTCATGGCCTCGACGGTCCGCCGCACGGCGGGCACCAGGTCGTCGTCGGCGAGCTGGATGCGCTGGTGGTCGGTGTCGTACGCGCGGGCGACGAGGTCGGAGTAGTGGAACTCGTCGCCGGCCTCGCCGCCCCGGCTGGCGAAGCCGATGCTGAACGTCCGCAGGTGCTCCTGCCCGGCCTCGGCGAGCAGCGCGACGATCATGCTGGAGTCCAGCCCACCGGAGAGCAGCACGCCGACCGGCACGTCGGAGACCAGCCGCCGCCGTACGGCGGTGCGCAGCGCGTCGCCCACCGCGGCTCGCCAGTCGCCGGCGTCCCAGCCGGCGTGGGCGGGGTCGCGCACGTAGTCGGGCCGCCAGTAGACGCGGTCGCGGCTGCGCCCGTCGGCCTCGACGACCCGGAGGGTGGCCGGCGGCAGCTTGCGGACGCCGCGCAGGATGGTGCGGGGCGCCGGCACGATCGAGTGCCACGACAGGTAGTGGTGCAGCGCCACCGGGTCGACGCCGGTGTCCACGTCGCCGCCGCGCAGCAGCGCGGGAAGCGTCGAGGCGAACCGCAGCCGGGTCGGGGTCTCGGCGAGGTAGAGGGGTTTGATGCCGAGCCGGTCGCGGGCCAGCACGAGCCGCCGCCGGGCCCGGTCCACCAGGCCGATGGCGAACATGCCGACCAGGTGGTCGACGAAGTCCTCGCCCCACTGCGCGTACGCCACCAGGATCACCTCGGTGTCGCTGGTGGAGTGGAAGGTGTGCCCGGCGGCGCGCAGCTCCTCGCGCAGCTCCGGGTAGTTGTAGACGCAGCCGTTGAAGACCAGCGCCAGCCCGAGGTCCTCGCGCACCATCGGCTGCCCGCCGGCGTCGGAGAGGTCGATGATGGTCAGCCGGCGGTGCCCGAGGGTCACCCAGCCGTCGCTCCACAGCCCCTCGCCGTCCGGCCCCCGGGACCGCATCGCCTCGGTCATCCGGGTCACCGCGTCGGCGTCGGGGGTCGTACCGTCGAACCTCGCCTCACCGCTGATGCCGCACATCCTCAGCGGTCACCGGGCCTTGCGCAGCACGGCCTCACCGTCACCACTCCCGTCGCACGTCGGTCCTCGTCGCGGACCGTCCGCGTGGGGGTCCGGTCCCGTCAACCGGACGGGCCGCGCGGGTACCCGTGGTCGTCACCGGCAAACACGGGTCGTCGTCTCAGAACTGTCGCGATATCTGTCGCACTATTCGACGGCGTCGCGGTTCAGGTGCCGGTAGACCGTGGCCCGGGAGACGCCCAGGCGGGCGGCGATCTCGTCGACCGAGTGCGTGCCCGCCGCGTGCAGCCGCCGGGCGAGCCCGACC
>NZ_JBFAMU010000493.1:0-3679 GCF_040656655.1 Micromonospora sp. NPDC049799 | reverse complement strand
CGGCGCTCCGACCCTGCTGCGGCGGATCGCCGCCGTGGCGGCCGGTGTGGCGTTGCCGCTGTCCGCCGCGACGGCCCTGGCCCTGCTGGCCGTCGGCCGGGGCGGCCTGACCGCCGCCCTGGAGCGGCTGCTGCTCCTGGTCTGCGTGCTGTGGGGCGTCGCCACCGCCACAGCCGTCGCCCTCCGCCGGTGAGGAAGTGAGGAAGGGCCCCCGCTTAACACCGCCTGTAAGGAGCGTCACGACCGGCGCTCCTTCCACCTCTCAGGTCGCGAGGAGTAGTTTCGGTCGGCGATGACCAATGTCTGGCACCTCACCGTGCGCCTGTACGTCGACCTTCGACTGCAGGCCAGCGGCGTCTGTCCGGCGCAGCCGCTCTCCTGACGCTGCCCCGTTCCGACCCCCAGACACTGGACACGCTCTGATGCCTTCCGCCCTGCGCAAGATCCCCTTCTCCGTACAGATCCTGCTCGGCCTCGTCCTCGGTGTGGCGCTCGGCTTCCTGGCCCGCGCCAACGACCTCAGCTGGTTGACCAGCACCCTCGACACCGTCGGTGGCCTCTTCGTCCAACTGCTCAAGCTGGCCGTGCCGCCTCTGGTCTTCACCGCGATCGTGGTCAGCGTGGTGAGCCTGCGCGGCGTCGCCAACGCCGCCCGGCTGGCGCTGAAGACGCTGCTGTGGTTCGGCGTCACCGCCCTGATCGCCGTGAGCATCGGCATCGGCCTCGGCCTGCTCACCGACCCGGGCCGCGGCGTCACCCTGGACACCGCCGGCGCCGCCGCGCCGAAGAAGACCGGCTCCTGGACGGACTTCCTCACCGGCATCGTGCCGACCAACCCGGTCGGCGCGTTCGTCGAGGGCAACGTGCTCCAGATCGTCTTCCTCGCCCTGGTGGTCGGCGCCGCCGCCCTGCTCGTCGGCCCGGCCGCGGAGCCGTTCGTCGCGCTCAACCGCTCGCTGCTCGAGATCGTCCAGAAGGCGCTCTGGTGGGTGATCCGGCTCGCCCCGATCGGCACCCTCGGCCTGATCGGCAACGCCGTCGCCTCGTACGGCTGGGACCTGGTGGCCCCACTCGCGAAGTTCACCACCGCCGTGTACGTCGGCTGCGCGATCGTGCTGTTCGTCGTCTACCCGCTGCTGCTGGTGGTGGCCGGCCGGCTCAACCCGCTGCGCTTCTTCGCCGGCGCCTGGCCGGCGATCGAGCTGGCGTTCGTCTCCCGCTCCTCGGTCGGCACCATGCCGGTGACCCAGCGCTCCGTCGAGCGCCTCGGCGTCCCCCGCGAGTACGCCTCCTTCGCCGTGCCGTTCGGCGCCACCACGAAGATGGACGGCTGCGCCGCGATCTACCCGGCCCTCGCCGCGATCTTCGTGGCGCAGGTCTTCGGCGTCGACCTGGGCGTCACCGACTACCTGCTGATCGCCTTCGTCTCGGTGGTCGGCTCGGCCGCCACCGCCGGCCTGACCGGGGCGATCGTCATGCTCACCCTGACCCTCAGCACGCTGGGCCTGCCGCTGGCCGGCGTCGGCCTGCTGCTGGCCATCGACCCGATCCTGGACATGATCCGCACCGCCACGAACGTGGCCGGGCAGGCGCTCGTCCCGACCCTGGTCGCCGCCCGCGAGGGCACCCTCGACCGAGAGGCGTACGACGCCGCCGGCCGGCGGGACATCACCGAACCCGTCCCGACCGACCGTCGGCCGAGCCGTGACGAGGACCTCGCCCCCGTACCGGCCTGACGATCCACGGCTGCGGCGGGGCCCGTGGGTCCCGCCGCGGCCGTGTCGAGAGGATGACGAGATGAGCACCCTGTTCACCCCCCTCGCGCTGCGCACCGTGACGCTGCCGAACCGCGTCGCCCTGGCCCCGATGTGCCAGTACTCGGCCGGGCCGGACGGACTGCCCACCGATTGGCACCTGGTGCACCTCGGCACCCGCGCCGTCGGCGGCGCCGGGCTGGTCCTGACCGAGGCGACCGCCGTCGTGCCCGAGGGACGGATCACCCCCCAGGACACCGGCCTGTGGTCCGACGCGCACGTGGACGCCTGGCGTCCGGTGACCGCGTTCGTCGCCGCCCACGGGGCGGTGCCGGCGGTCCAGTTGGCGCACGCCGGGTTCAAGGCTTCGACGTACCGACCGTGGGCGCCCCGCCGGGGCGGCGTGCCCGACACCGAGGGCGGCTGGACGCCCGTCGGCCCCGGTGCCGCGCCGTTCGTGCCCGACTACCGCGTGCCGGCCGCCCTCGACGAGGCCGGCATCGCCGGCGTGGTGGAGTCGTTCGGTACGGCGGCCGCCCGGGCGGTCGACGCCGGCTTCGCGGCGGTGGAGATCCACGCCGCGCACGGCTACCTGTTGCACGAGTTCCTGTCCCCGCTGACCAACCACCGCGACGACGCCTGGGGCGGCGACCGGGCCGGACGCATGCGGCTCACCCTGGAGGTCGCCCGGGCGGTACGCGCGGCGGTCGGCGAGGACGTCCCGGTGCTGGCCCGGATCTCCGCCACCGACTGGGTCGACGGCGGCTGGAGGGTGGAGGACAGCGTCGCGCTCGCCGCCGAGTTGGCCGGTGCCGGCGTGGACCTGGTGGACTGCTCCTCCGGCGGCGCGTCGGCAACGGCGAGTGTCCCCGTCGGCCCCGGCTACCAGGTGCCGCTCGCCGCCCGCGTACGCCGGGAGGCCGGCGTGGCCACCGGCGCGGTCGGCCTGATCGTCGAGCCGGAGCAGGCCGAGGCGATCGTCGCGGGCGGCGAGGCCGACCTGGTGCTGCTCGGCCGCGAACTGCTCCGCGACCCGTACTGGCCGCACCGCGCCGCCGCCAAGCTCGGCGCCGCCACCGGGTGGCCCGCCCAGTACACCCGCGCTCTGTAGGGCCGCTCGGCTTCCTCGCGTTAAGAAGGGCCCCCTGTACAACGCCAGGCGTTAACGGGGGGCCCTTCCTTACACGCATCAGCCGGCGAGGTGGGACCAGCTTCCCTCCAGGTCGCGCCAGGGGCCCTGGGCGGCGACGCGGCCGGACTGGAGCACCACCACGTGGTCGGCGCGGACCAGTGCCGCCCGTTTCGAGGTGGAGCCGACCACCGTCACCCCGTGCTCGCGCAACGCCTGCCACAGCGCCAGCTCGGTGGTCACGTCCAGCGCCGACGACACGTCGTCGGCGACCAGCAGCTCGGTACGCGGGGCGAGGGCCCGGGCCAGCGCCAGGCGCTGCAACTGACCGCCGGAGAGCCGGGTGCCCTTGTGCCCGATAAGCAGCCCGAGCCCGCCCCCGGTGGCCGCCAGGTCGTGGTCGAGCTGGGCGGTCGACACCGCCGCCGCCGCGTCCACCTGGTGGCCGAGGGTGATGTTGTCGGCCACCGTCCCGGAGAGCACCCGGGGCAGCTGCCCGACGTACCCCACCTGCTGCGGGCGCAGGAACAGCTCCGGCTCGGTGACCGGCTCGCCGTTCCAGGTGAGCAGGCCGGTGTGCGGGGCGATGCCGGCCAGGGCGCGCAGCAGCGACGACTTGCCCGACCCGACCGGCCCGACCACCAGCACCAACTGCCCCCGGGTCACCGTCAGGTCGACGTCCCGGACGGCCGTCATGCCGTCGGTGTGCCGTACGCCGAAGCCGGTCAGCTCCAGAGGCGCCGTACCTGTTCCAGGAACGCGAGGGCGACGTGCTGATGGTGGCCCGGGTCCGGGC
>NZ_JBFAMU010000492.1:0-3703 GCF_040656655.1 Micromonospora sp. NPDC049799 | reverse complement strand
GTGGACCGCAGTCGGTGCGGCCGGTGGCCTCCGCGGCGAGGTGGTAGAGCCCGACCAGATCCACCAGTTCGACCCCATGGCGGTGCTCCGGGCGTACGGGGACCGGCCCTCGACCGCGGCGTGCAGCGTCGCCCCCAGCGACCACAGGTCCGCCGCCACACTGGACACGCCCTCGGCGGCGCGCTCCGGGGCGACGTACTGCGGGGAGCCGAGGACCATGCCGGGCCGGGTCATCGCCCCGTCGCCGCCGTCGAACACGGCGAGCCCGAAGTCGGTGAGCAGCACCCGCCCGTCATGGGCGACGAGCACGTTCTGCGGCTTGACGTCGCGGTGCAGGACACCCGCGGTGTGCGCGGCGCGCAGCCCGGCGAGCAGTGCCAGCCCGACCGCCGCCGCCCGGTCCGGCGGCAGCGGACCGTCGGCGTCCAGGACGTCCTGGAGGGTGCGGGACGGGACGTACTCCATCACGATCCAGGGGCTGTCGCCGACCCGGACCACGTCGTAGACGCGGACCACGTTCGGGTGGTCGATGCGGGCGGCCGTCCGCGCCTCGCGCAGCGCCCGGGAGCGCAGCTCGTCGCGTTCGTCATCGGTGAGCCAGCTCGGCGGGACCACCTGCTTGACCGCGACCTCGCGGTGCAGCACCTCGTCCCGGGCCCGCCAGACCCGGCCCATGCCGCCGCGCCCGACGAGGTCGAGCAGGCGGTACCGCCCGGCGACCAGCCGCTGCTCCACACTCCACCCCCGCCCCGGCCCCGCCCGGCGTACACCTTAGCCAGGAGATCGGGAGTCGCCTATCCACTGTGGGCGGGTTTCCCGGTCCTCCTAGCAGGCGGTGCCGCCGACGGCGAGCAGGTTCCCCTCCGGGATGACGATCGCCTGCCGGCCACCGCCCAGCCGGGCGGTGACCCGGCGGACCTGCACCGGCCCGTGCTCCCGGCGCGCGGTGGCGTACGTGGCGGCGGTCCGGGCCGCGATCGTCGCCCAGCCGTACCGCTCGCCGACCATCGTCCGGGCCCGCCGTGCCACCCGCCGGGCGAAGACCTCGTCGCCGAGCAGGTGGCCGACCGCACCGGCGAGCGCGTCCGGGTCGCTGTGGGGGAACGTCACGCCGGTGATGCCGGGTTCGACGATCTCCGCCAGGCCGCCGGTGCGCGCCACGGCCAGGGGTGCTCCGGCTGCCGCCGCCTCCAGAGCCACCATCCCGAACGGCTCGTAGAGGCTGGGCACCACCGTCGCGTCCGTGGCGGCCAGCACCGCCGGCAACTGGGTGGCGTCCAGGAAACCGGCGAAGCGGACCGACTCGCCGAGGTCCAGGCGCCGTGTCCGCTCGACCAGCTCGTCCCGGTACGGGCCGTCGCCCGCGATCACCACCCGCAGGCCGGGGTGCCGCTGGAGCAGGTGCGGCACCGCGTCGACCAGGTGCTGCACGCCCTTCTCGTAAACCAGGCGGCCCGCGTACCCGACCAGCGGGCCGTCCCCGGCGAACCGGGCGCGGGCGGCGGCGACCGCCCGGGGCCGGGCGTGCCAGGCGCGGTCGTCGACCCCGTTCGGCACCACGTCGAGCCGGGCGTCCGGCACGGCGAACAGCCGGGCGACCTGGTCGCGCATGTAGCCGGAGCAGGCGATGACCCGGGTGGAGGCGTTGCTCAACCAGTGCTCCACGCCGTGGATCGTGCGGTTCATGTCCTCGGGCAGCCAGCCCTGGTGCCGGCCCGCCTCGGTGGCGTGGATCGTGGTGACCAGCGGCAGGTCCAGGTGCTCGGCCAGCGTGACCGCGGTGTGCGCGACCAGCCAGTCGTGGGCGTGGATGACGTCGTACGCGCCGGACTCGGTGGCCCGCAGCGCCGCACGGGTCAGCGTGTGGTTGAACGCCATCGTCCAGGCCAGCAACGACGACGTGGCCAGCGGGAACGCCACCGGGTCCTCGGCGGCGCGCAGGATGCGCACCCCGTCGGCGTACTCCTCCAGGGGCGCGCCCTCGGTGTGTCGCGTGACGACGGTGACCTCGTGCCCGGCGGCGGCCAGCGCCACCGACAGGGCGTGCACGTGCCGGCCGAGGCCTCCGACCAGCACCGGCGGGTACTCCCAGGAGAGCATCAGCACGCGCTGGTGCCGGGCGGGGTGGATGTCGATCACGTCGGCCTCTGGTGACACGCGGCGCCCCCTTTGAGTTGTCCCCGAGCCCGCGCCGACCGGCACCGGAATCGATGCCCGTCAGGCGTGTAACTGGATCGGAACCCATCCTGCTGGCATCCGGCTAACCAGCGGAGACGCGACCGTTGCCGTCGTGTAAATCGCTACCGGCGGTCGCTCCGCGCCCGGAGCAGCTCTGCCACCGACCAGGCCTGGAAGGGGCAGCCGGTCGCCTGGTGCGGTGGCAGGCCGTCGGCGGTCTCGCTGACCGAGCCCAGGCCGTACTCCGTCAGGTGCGCCTCGATGCCCACGAACAGGTCGTCGACGCCGAGCCGCGCCCGCCGGGCCGCGTCGGCGTACGGGCCGAGCAGCCACGGCCACACGGTGCCCTGGTGGTAGGCGCCGTCCCGCTCGGCCGGCCCGCCCCGGTGCCGCCCGAGGAACTCCGGCGAGTCCGGGGACAGGCTGCGCGGGCCCAGCGGGGTGAGCAGCCCGGCGGCCACCCGACGCAGGGTCGGCTCGTCCGGCTCCAGCGGGGCGTACGGCAGCGACCAGGCCAGCAGCTGGTTGGGGCGCAGCACGTCGTCGTCGTGGTACGCGGCCCCACCCAGCGGGTACGCCGGCGCCGGCGCGTCCACCACGTCGTGCAGCCAGCCGGCTGGGGACGGGAACCGGTCGCGGAACGCCTTCGCCGCCCGCTCGTGCAGCCGGTGCAGGTCCTCGGCGTCCTGCCCGGCCAGCTCGGCCAACTCGGCAAGGCCCGCCAGGCCGTTGATCCACAGCGCGTTGACCTCGACCGGCTTGCCGGTGCGCGGGGTCACCGGCACCCCGTACACCCGGGCGTCCATCCAGGTCAGCGCGGTGCCCGGGGTGCCGCCCTGGGTGAGCAGCCCGTCGTTGGGGTCGACGGCGATGCCGAACCGGGTGCCGGCCATGTGCGCGTCCACGACACCCCGCAGCGCGGGCAGCAGCTCGCCGCCGAGGTCGGTGTCGCCGATGACGGTCACGTGCCGGCTCACCGCGTGCAGGAACCACAGCGTCGCGTCGACCGTGTTGTACTCCACCCGCCCGGTGTCGGCTGTGTTCGCCAGCATGCCCTCGGACAGGGTCGCCGCGTACGACCGCAGCAACTCCCGCCCCTCGGCGGCCCGGTTGGTGCAGAGGAACAGGCCCTCGTACGAGATCATCGTGTCCCGCGACCAGGCGCCGAACCACGGGTAGCCGGCCACCACGTCCGGCCCGTTCGCCGTACCGACCACGAACGCGTCGGCGGCCAGGGCGAGCGTCGCCTCCACCGGGTCGGCCGGTTCCGCCGCGGTCACCACGGCCCGGTTGCGGGCCCGGGCCGCCGCCACCACCTCGGTCGCCTCCGGCGGCTCGTCGGCCAGGTCGCCCGCCCAGGCGAGCACCGACACGGTGTCGCCCGGCCGCTCCAGCGCGCCGGAGAACCGGCCGGCGTGCCACAGGTCCTCGTCGGGGTGCAGGCCGCGCGCGGCCTCCTCGCGGTGGTGCGCGCCCACCCACCACTGGCCCTCCGGGGACCAGCCCGGCCCGGCCAGGCGGAACG
>NZ_JBFAMU010000491.1:0-3713 GCF_040656655.1 Micromonospora sp. NPDC049799 | reverse complement strand
GCGAAGACCCGGGCCCGCAGCCCGGGCTCGGGCGGCGGCGACGGCGGCAGCAGGTGGGCCAGGGCGTCGAGCAGCTCGGGTACGCCGGTCCCGGTGATCGCCGAGCCGAAGTACAGCGGGTGCACCCGCGCCGCGGCGGTCTGCGCGCGCAGCGCGGCGCGTACCCGGTCGGGGGCGGGTGGCCGGTCCTCGACCAGCGCGGCGAGCAGTTCGTCGTCGTGGTCCGCCAGCACGGTGGCCCAGTCGACCAAGGCGGTGGGGTCGCGCCGGTCGTACGCCCGCACAGTCGCGGTGGCCGTGCCGGCCGCGCGGACCGTGCCCATCGGCGCGACGCCCGGGGTGAGCAGCCGGCGGACGTCCGCGACCAGCGCGTCGGTGCGGGCGCCGACGCGGTCGACCTTGTTGACGAACAGCACCGTGGGCAGCCGCAGGGACCGCAGGGTCCGCATGAGGACGCGGGTGTGCGGTTGGACGCCCTCGACGGCGGAGAGCACCAGGACGGCGCCGTCGAGCACGCCGAGCGCCCGTTCGACCTCCGCGACGAAGTCGCTGTGTCCGGGGGTGTCGATGAGGTTGACCTGGCGCCGCCCGACGGTGAACGCGGCCACCGCGGAGCGGATGGTGATGCCGCGCCGGCGTTCGATCTCGCCGGTGTCGGTGCGGGTGGTGCCGGCGTCGACGCTGCCGAGCCGGTCGATCGTGCCGGTGTCGAAGAGCAGGCGCTCGGTCAGGCTGGTCTTACCGGCGTCGACGTGCGCCAGAATGCCGATGTTGACGGTCTCCATGGGCTGACGGGTCCTCGAAAGCTCGCATCCGGATGGGAAGGAAGTTTTCGAGTCGGCGCATCGCCCCTGCTCCCGTCGTCGGTGACCGCGGTCGGTACCACGCTGGCACACGACGCCCGTGGCGGCGAGGTGTTTTCCGCGGTGGAGCGACCGGGCCGGCGCGGTACGGTCCTGTCAGCCACCCGGCGGCGAGGGGAGACGGATGAAGTACCTGATGTTGATCTACGGCAACGACGAGATCTGGAGCAGTCTGCCCGCCGACGACTTTTCCACGTTGATCGGCGAGGTCGACGCGTTCAACGCCGCGCTGCGGGCCTCCGGAGAGCTCGTGGACAGCCAGGGACTCGTGCCCCGCGCGCGGTCGGTGCGGATGACCGGGGACACGCCGGTGGTCACCGACGGCCCGTACCTGGAGGCCAAGGAGTACGTCGGCTCGTACTTCGTGGTCGACGTGGACGGGGAGGAGCGGGCCCTGGAGATCGCCCGGTCGTACCCGGCCCTGGGGTTCGGCACCGGGAACGGCGGCGGCCTGGAGGTGTGGCCGCTGATGTCCGGGAACGGCAGCGAGCCCTGAGCCGCGACGAACCGCTCGGTGACCTGCTGCGTGAGCTCGCGCCGCAGGTGCTCGGCGCTCTGGTGCGCCGCTACGGCGACTTCACCCGGGCCGAGGACGCCGTCCAGGACGCCCTGCTCGACGCCGTACAGACGTGGACCGGCGACGGCGTGCCGGAACACCCGGGGGCCTGGCTGCGGACCGTCGCGACCCGCCGGTACGTCGACCAGGTACGGGCCGACACCGCCCGCCGGCGGCGGGAGGTGGCCGTGGTCGACGCCACCCCCCGCGACGCGCTGGTGGCCCCGCCGCCGGACGCCGAGCCGGTCCGCGACGACGTGCTGGAACTGCTCTTCCTCTGCTGCCACCCGGCCCTCGGGCCGTCCGCCCAGGTGGCGCTCACCCTGCGGGCGGTCGGTGGCCTGACCACCGCCGAGATCGCCACGGCCTTCCTGCTGCCGGAGAAGACCATGGGGCAGCGCATCGTGCGGGCCAAGCAGCGGTTGCGGGAGGCCGGTGCCCGGTTCGACCTGCCGCCGGAGCCCGAACAGGGTCCCCGCCTCGCCGTCGTCCTGCACGTGCTCTACCTGATCTTCAACGAGGGCTACAGCGCCAGCAGCGGCCCCGACCTGCGCCGGGTCGACCTGACCCGGCAGGCGATCCGGTTGACCCGCCGCCTGTACGAGCGGCTGCCCGACTCCGGCGAGGCGGCGGGGCTGCTCGCGCTGATGCTGCTGACCGAGGCGCGGGGCGCGGCTCGTACCGGAGAAGACGGTGACCTGGTGCCGCTGGCCGAACAGGACCGTACGCGCTGGGACCGGAGCGCCATCGCGGAGGGCACGGCGCTGGTCGCCCACAGTCTGGCGACGCTGCCGCTCGGGCCGTACCAGGTGCAGGCTGCCATCGCCGCCGTTCACGCGGAGGCGCCGTCGACGGCGGACACCGACTGGCCGCAGATCCTGGCGCTGTACGACCTGTTGGAGCGGTTGGCGCCGGGCCCGGTCGTCACCCTGAATCGGGCGGTGGCCCTCGGCATGGTGCGCGGTCCCCGGGCCGGGCTGGACCTGCTGGGCACCCTGGAGTCCGGGCCGCTCGCCGGTCACCACCGTCTGCTCGCCGTCCGCGCGCACCTGTTGGAGGAGGCCGGAGACCTGCCGGCCGCGGCGGCGGCCTGGCGGGAGGCCGCCCGTCTCGCCGGCACCCTCCCCGAGCGGCGCCACCTCGTCCGACGGGCCGCCCGTCTGGTGTGACCGTCGTCACATCGCCGTCCGGTAGAACCCGGCGGCGCGGCTCCGATCACCCGGTGAGCGGCACCGCACGGGTGCCGCCGAGGTGAGAGGAACAACCGCGATGACCAAGGTGACCGCGCAACTGTCCGTGTCGCTGGACGGCTTCTACGCCGGGCCGCGCCACACCGGTGACGGCGACTGGATGACGTCGGCCGAGAGCGCCGGCTTCTTCCGGGTCACCCGGTGGGCGACCGACGCGATGGCGTGGCGGGAACGGCAGGGCTTCGCCGGCGGCGTCCGGGACACGAACTCCGAGATCATCGCCGAGACGTTCGAGGCGGCCGGCGCGTACGTCATGGGGCGCCGGATGGCCGACGGCGGTGAGGTGCCGTGGGGCGACGAGCCGCCGTTCCGCGCGCCGGTCTTCGTCGTCACGCACCGGCCCCGGGAGACCCTGGTGCGCGGCGGTGGCACCAGCTTCACGTACGTCACCGACGGGATCGCCAGCGCGGTCGACCAGGCGCGCGCCGCGGCCGGCGGGAAGAACGTCGCGGTGGCCGGCGGTGGCAACCTCGTCCGGCAGGTGCTCCGGGCCGGACTGCTCGACGAGTTGGAACTGCACGTCGTACCGGTGGTGCTCGGCACCGGCCTGCGCCTGCTCGACGCCGACCTGGACCTCGGCGAGAAGGAGGCGATCGAGCTGACCGCGCTGCGGGTGGTGCCCACCCCCGAGGTGACCCACATCCGCTACCGGGTCGAGGGCCGCGCCCCGCTCGTGCTCGACGACCGCGGCAGCGGCGGCGGCCCCACGACCACGCGGTGAGGCGCCGTCACCCCGTCGAGTGGATCTCCGTGTCGCGCCCGCGGTCACGATCGGGCGTTGGCGTGATGTCTGTCAGACATTTTCATGTCACACAGACATCAGGCTCAGGCGACCATCATGTGGCGGGCCGGCGGGCCGGCGGGCCCCCGGCCCCGTCGGGTGTCCCCGGGGGCAGGGCACCAACGGGTGTCGGCGGCGCGGGGCAACGGGGCGCGGGCATGTGGCCCTACAGTGTCAGCACCCCGAAGCGATCAAGGAGGGTGCCATGCCCGAACCGACCCCGGCGCCGGAGGCCGCAACGCCGGCCGCGCCCGCGGGCGCCG
>NZ_JBFAMU010000490.1:0-3717 GCF_040656655.1 Micromonospora sp. NPDC049799 | reverse complement strand
CCAGCACGCCCGCGTCCGGGTAGCGCGGCTCGGCCCGCACCGGCAGGCCCAGCGTGTCGGCGTACCGGTGGGCGCCGTCGCCGACGGCCACCGTGACCGCGAGGTCGCGGGCGCGCTCCGCGGCGACCGCCGGCGCCGACACCTCCGGCCCGACGATCCGCTGCCCGGCGCCGTCGTAGACCGCCCAGTAGATCTCCCGGCGGCGCGCGTCGCTCGCGGCCAGGACCGGTTCGCCGGCGGCCGCCGGGTGGCCGATCCCGTCCAGCGAGCAGACACCGTACGTGGGGACGCCGAGCACCTGCCCCATCGTGGCGGCGGTGACCAGTCCCACCCGCAGCCCCGTAAACGGTCCCGGGCCCAGCCCGGCGACGATCGCGCCCAGGTCGGCGGCCCGCGCGTCGGAGTCGGCGAGGACCGCGTCCACCTGCGGGGCGAGCAGTTCGCCGTGCGCCCGCGCGTCGACCGTGCACCGGTGCGCCCGGAGCACGACGCCATCCGCCGAGACCTCCGCGAGGGCGGCGGTCACCGCGGGGGTCGAGCTGTCCACCACCAGTACGAGCACGGTGAACCAGCCTAGCCGCCCCCTTCCCCGGCCGACCGGCGACCGGAGGCGTGGTTGGTTCCGCGAGCCTTATACCTGACCGTCATATTCATGACTGCCAGGTATGAAGCACGTGCGCCATCATGCTCGGATGTCTGACGATCGCCTCGCGACCGCAATCGGGGCGCTCCTGCGGCGGGAACGAGGCTCGCGATTCCTGACCCAGCAGACACTTGCTGACCTGGCCGGAGTCAGCCAGGCCGCAGTGGCCCGTATCGAGCGCGGCGACCGGATCCCGAGCTTCCGGCTGATCGAGCAGATCCTGGACGCGATGGACCTGCAGCTCACCGTCGGCGTGGAGCCACTGGACGCGCAGGTCGACGCGCGGCTGGACGAGCTGGCCACGCAGTCGCCGGTCGAGCGGCTCGACGGGATCGGCCTGGATCGGATGATCGACCGGCTCGGCGACCTGCCGTTCGTGCTCACCGGGGCGACCGCGGCGCTACTCCAGGGCGCGCCGATCCCGGTGGACATGCCGGAAATCGCCCTGCGCTGGGCCGATGCGGCCCGGTTCACCGTCTGGCTCAACGCCGCTCTCGGCCAGCGGTGGAACGCCCGGTGGGAGGAGTACGGCGGCGTCCACGTCGAGCCCGAGGAGCCGGGCGAGCACCGGTGGCGGACGAAGCACGGGGAGCTACGGGCCCGGATGTGCGACGAGCTGCCGGAGTCGATCGAGGTGCGGCACGGCGAGCGGAGCTACCGGGTGGTGCCGCTGGTCGAGGTGGAGCTGACCGACCCCCACGCCGCCGAGCTGCTCCGCCGCCACCGCGACCGCCACCGGCAACGGCGGTCAGCCGGCTGAGCGTTCCCAGTCGACCGTCGGCAGGCCGGCGTCGGCGAGCGCCTTGTTGGCGGCGCTGAACGGGCGGCTGCCCAGGAAGCCCCGCGGGTTCATCGGGCTGGGGTGGCCGGCCTCCAGCACCACGTGGCGCGGGTTGGTGACCAGGCCCGCCTTCTTGCGCGCGTACCCGCCCCAGAGCAGGAAGACGACCCGTGACTCCATCGCGTCCAGGGCGCGGATGGTGGCGTCGGTGAACTCCTCCCAACCGGAGTTCGCGTGCGAGCCCGGCGTGGCCTCGCGGACGGTCAGCACCGCGTTCAGCAGGAGCACGCCCTGCGCGGCCCAGCCACTGAGGTTGCCACTGCGCGGCTTCGGCACGCTGACGTCCTCGCCCAGCTCCTTGAAGACGTTGCGCAGCGACGGCGGCACGGTGACCCCCTCGCGGACGCTGAAGCTGAGCCCGTGCGCCTGACCGGCCCGGTGGTACGGGTCCTGACCGAGGATGAGCACCCGGCAGTCCTCGGGGCCGCACAGCCGGTAGGCCGAGAACAGGTCCTCCACCGGCGGGAAGACCGTGCGGGTGGCGTACTCCCGGGCGACGAACTCCGCGAGCGCCGCCGTGCGGGCCGGGTCGAGGTGCGGAGTGAGCACCGCCCGCCACTCCTCCGGCAGCAGCGCCAGCAGGTCCAGGGTGGGTGCGTCGTCGAGCATCGGCGGCCTCTCGGCGGTGGGATCAGGTCCCGGGCACTCTAAGCCGCCGGTACGACAGCGCTCAGCCGAGGGCCGCGAGGCGGCCGGCCCAGTCCCCGCCCACCGGCTCCAGCTCGACCACCCGCGTGTCGTCGTCGCGCCGGTCGATGCGGACCCGCAGGTGCGCGTCGACCAACTGCTCAACCAGCCCCTCGCCCCACTCGACGACGGTCACCGACTCGTCCACGGAGGCGTCGAGGTCGAGGTCGTCGATCTCGGCGCGCGGGTCGGCGGCGTCGCCCAGGCGGTACGCGTCGGCGTGCACCAGCGCCACCGTGCCGCCCCGCGCCGGGTCCGGACGGTGCACCCGGGCGATGACGAACGTGGGCGAGGTGATGTCGCCGAGCACGCCGAGCCCCGCGCCGATGCCCTGGGTCAGGGCGGTCTTGCCGGCCCCCAGCGGACCGGTCAGCAGCAGCAGGTCACCGGCGCGCAGCACCCCGGCGAGCCGGCGGCCGAAGTCCCGGGTGTCGTCGACCGTGGGCAGCTTCACCACGACACTCACGACGCCGCCCCGCCGCAGGTGTCCAGGAAGTGCGTCAGCGCGGCGTTGACCTCGTCGGCGTGCTCCAACATCACCACGTGCCCACTGTCGTGGATCTTGACGAACTCGGCGTGCGGCAGCCGCCGGACGATCTCCTCGGAGTGGACCACCGGCGTGATCATGTCCTTGTCGCCGACGATCACCACGACCGGCGTGTCGGCGAGCGCCGCCAGCGCCGGGAACCGGGAGTGCGTGGCCAGCGTGCGCAGGTAGCGCGTCACCGTGTCGGCGGAGGTCCGCGAGTTCATCGTCTCGACGTACGACACCAGGGCAGGACTGGGCCGGGTCGTCCCGAACCCGTACTTGCGGGTGAGCAGCCAGGCGACGTTGGAGGTGGACCGCCGCGCCCGGTCGATCACCGGCCCGCCGTAGCGGGTGACGTTGCCGACCATGTAGAGCACGGGCGCGCCGACCCGGCCGAGCAGCGCCGGTGCGACCAGCTTGGTCTCCGCCAGGAGGCCGCCCGACGTGGCCATCAGCACCGTACCCACGACGCGGTCGCCGAACATCTCCGGGAACAGCTCGGCGAACGCCATGATCGTCATGCCGCCCATCGAGTGCCCGACCAGCACCAGCGGCCCCTCCGGGGCGGTCCGGTCGATCACCGCGCGCAGCGTGCGACCGAGGGCGGTCAGGTCGTACTCGCCGGTCTCCAGCCGCCCCGACCGGCCGTGCCCCGGCTGGTCGTACGCGACGACGCGGTGCTCGCCGCGCTCGGCGAGCAGCTTGCGCTGGAAGTGGAAGGTGCCCATGTCCAGGCAGAACCCGTGCACCAGCACCACCGTCGGGTTGCCGGCCCTCGGGCGGGTCGGCTCCACGACCTCGACGTGAATGTCGGTGCCGTCCGGCATCTCCAGCTTGAACGCCTCGTCGTACCGCTGTTCGTCGAAGGCCTCGTCGGCGTACCGGTCGGTGGGGTCGGTCTTGAACCGGCGGACCAGGGCCCGCTCGGTGGCCACGCCCGCGGCGAGCCCCGCGGCGATCCATGTCGGCCTTCTTCGTCGCGGCGATGATCGCCTTGACGTTGGTGGTCTGCTCATC
>NZ_JBFAMU010000489.1:0-3741 GCF_040656655.1 Micromonospora sp. NPDC049799 | reverse complement strand
GGGTGGCCGGGGATCGCAGGGTCGATGGCTTCCCGTCCGGATGCCCGCCGGCCGGATCGGCGCGCGCGTGACCGTCGGGGCCGGGTGTCCCGGCGAGCGTCGCGGCTTCGGGTCTCCCGGCCAGCGCGGCGGTGAGGACCCGGGCCGCCTCGGCGGCGGTCGGCCGGTCCACCGGGTCCTTCGCCAGGCACCAGCGGTGGAGACGACCTACCTCGGGTGGCACCCCCTCGACGTCGGGCAGCGGGGCCGGCTCGTCGTACGCGTGGGCGCGCAGCATCCCGGTCCCGGTCTCCCGCCGCCAGGGGAGCCGGCCGGTGAGCATCCGGTGCAGCAGCAGGCCCAGCCCGTACACGTCGGAGGCGGCGATCACCTCGCCGGCGTCCAGCCGTTCGGGGGCGAAGTACGCCGGGGTGCCGAGGAGCCGCCCCTCGACGTCGATCTCCGGGGTGCCGGCGACCGCCGCGATGCCGAAGTCGACGACCTTCGCGCCGGTCGGGGTCAGCATCACGTTCTCGGGTTTGACGTCCCGGTGCACCAGGCCCTCGCCGTGGGCGGCGGCGAGACCGGCGGCCACCTCGGCCCCGATCCGCAGCGCGTCCCTCGACGGCAGCGGCCCCTCGGTGAGGCGCTGCGCGAGTGTGGTGCCGGTCAGCAGTTCCATGACCACGAAGGGAACCTGGTCGCCGCCGACCGGAGACTCGCCGTAGTCGTAGACGTTGGTGACGTTCGGATGCGACAGCCGGGCCGCCGCCTTCGCCTCCGCCCGGATCCGCCACCGGGCAGCCGGATCCGTCGCGACGAGCACCTTGACCGCCACGTCCCGTTCCAGCACCTCGTCGTGGGCCCGCCAGACCACGGACATGCCGCCCCTGCCGAGGCGCTCGTCCAGCCGGTAGCGGCCGGCGAGCAACTGATCACGCTGCACAGTGGACAGCCTGCCGCACCGGACCGGCCCGGCACCACCCGACATCGAGTCGCCGCGATGCGACGCTCGGCCCTACCGCGCGTTTCCCGGCGCCCAGCCGAAGCGGGGCGGCCGGCGCTCGTGGAAGGCCGCGACACCCTCACGGGCCTCGCCGCTCGCCCGCACCTGGCCGTGCCACCAGGCGATCCGGTCGTCGTCCGCGCGACCGTCGATGATCTCCTTCGCCGCGGCGACGCTGAGCTGTGAGCGGGCCACGACCGCGGCGGTGATCTCCTCCACCCGGGCGGCGAGCGCGTCACCGGGCAGCACCTCGTCGACCAGACCGGCCCGCAGCGCCCGCTCGGCGCCGATCAGCTCGGCGGTGAACAGCAGGTGCTTGGCCGCCGCCGGGCCGACCAGCCGGGCCAGCCGGCGGGTGGTCGGTGCCGGGTAGACCAGTCCCAACCGTGCCGGCGGTACGCCGAAGCGCGCGTCGTCGGCGGCGATCCGCAGGTCGCAGGCGACCGCGAGCTGGCATCCGCCGCCGACGCAGGCACCCCGGACGGCGGCGACGGTCGGCTTGGCGAAGGCCGCCAGCCGCTCCTCGGCGGCGACGGCGATGCTGCCGTCACCGGCGTCCAGCAGTTCGTCCAGATCCCCGAGGTCCGCGCCGGCGCAGAAGGTGCCGTCCGCGCCGGTGAGCACCAGCGCCCGGACGGCGGGGTCGGCCTCCAGGCCGTCCAGCAGGTCCGGCAGCCGCCGCCACATGTCCGTGGTCATCGCGTTGCGCCGTCCCGGGTTGTGGATCACCACCGTCGCGACCGCACCGGTCACCTCGACGAGCAGGTCCGCGTCCGCCACCGTCACCACCCCTTCGACCGGCCGCGCCCTCGGCGGCGCCGGTGCGGCGACCATAACGGCGCGAGCCCGCCGCCTCACCAGCCGGGGGCGGCGTCCAGCAGGGACCGGCGTACCGCCTGCACCTCGCGCCGGCCGCCGACCTGCGGCCGGGTGGCCAGGAAGAGCGTGTTGAGCGGGGGTACCGCCGGCCGCAGCAGCGGTACCAGCTCACCGGCGGCGAGCGGCCGCTCGCAGAGGTACGTCGGTAGCACGCTCGCCCCCGCGCCGGCCACCACGGCCGCGAGCACCGCCCGCAGGTCGGCCACCACCAGGTTCGGCGTCCGGGTCAGCCGCGTGTCGAACACCGTCCGCCACCAGCGCCGCAGGATCGGGGCCTCCTCGGCGTACGCGACCAGCGGCACCCCGCGCAGCGCGTGGGGGGTGACCGGGTCCGGCAGGCGGCGGGCCCAGGCCGGCGCGGCGACCAGCGCGAACTCCTCGTCGTGCAACGGCTCGGCGGTCAGTCCCCGGCGCCGGGGGCGCACGCTGGTGACCGCCAGGTCGAGCCGGCCGGCGACCAGGCCGTCGAGGAGCTGGTCGGGCAGGCCGGCGGTGACCCGCAGCTCCAGGCCGTCGGCGACCAGGCCGGCCACCGCCGGGAGGACGCGCGCGGCGAGGAACTCCGCCGGCCCGCCGAGGAAGACCGTCCGGGGGTACGGCGTACCCGGCTCGTCGGCGAGCACGGCGTCGAGCCGGTCCAGCGGGTCCGCCACGCGCCGGGCCAGTTCGTCACCGGCGGCGGTGGGCATCACGCCACGGGGTACCCGGTCGAAGAGAGGCCGGCCGAGGGCCTCCTCCAGCGCGCGGACCTGGGCGGTGACCGTGGGCTGCGCCAGGCCGAGCAGCTCGGCCGCGCCGGTTATCGAACCGGACCGGTGGACGGCGAGGAAGCTGCGCAGCAGGTCGAGCGATACCCTCACATCGGCAAACCTATCGCTGCTGTGTCGTTCGCCTATTGGTCAGCTATGGATCCGCGAGCCAGCATGGGTGCCATGACACGCGCACTCATCGCTCTGACCAGTCACCGCCAGCTCGGCAACACCGGCCGGGAGACCGGCTTCTACGTCGGCGAGGCCGCGGAGCCATGGGAGGTGTTCCGCGCCGCCGGATGGGACGTCGACCTGGTGTCGGTGGCCGGCGGCCAGCCGCCGCTGGACGGCCGCGACGAGAACGACGAGACCCAGAACGACTTCCTGGCCACCGCCGGTGTGGAGAACACGCCGAAGGCCGCCGAGGTCGACCCGTCCGGGTACGACGTCGTGGTCTTCGCCGGCGGACACGGCACGATGTGGGACTTCCCGGACAACCCGGACCTGGCGCGCATCGCCGCCTCGATCTACGAGCGCGGCGGCGTCGTCGCCGCCGTCTGCCACGGCCCGTCCGCGCTGGTGAACCTGAAGCTCTCCGACGGCTCGCACCTGGTCGCCGGCAAGCGGGTGGCCGGCTTCACCAACGACGAGGAGAACGCCGTGGGCCTCTCCGACGACGTGCCGTTCCTGCTGGCCGACAAGCTGACCGAGGCGGGTGCCACCCACGTGCCGGCTCCGAACTTCACCGAGCAGGTCGTGACGGACGGCCGCCTCGTGACGGGCCAGAACCCGCAGTCGGCCCGCGCGATGGCCGAAGCGGTGGTGAAGGCGGTCCAGGCCGCCTGAGGCGCCTTCAAGATCGCACTCGATCCACGAAGTAGTGGCCTCGCCCGCACAGTGAGGCCACTACTTCCATGTTCGAGCGCGATCTTGCCTGACGGCTCACAATGCAACGCGACGTTGCGTTGCGGTACGGTGGGGGCATGACCGTCGCCACCGCGCACGTTTCGTCGACCGGCGCTCCGGCCGGCGGCAACCCCGTCGTACCGCAACGCAACGTCGCGTTGCATTGTGAGCCGTCAGGCAAGATCGCGCTCGAACATGGAAGTAGTGGCCTCACTGTGCGGG
>NZ_JBFAMU010000488.1:0-3752 GCF_040656655.1 Micromonospora sp. NPDC049799 | reverse complement strand
CCGAGGCGCACGCGGCGCTGACCGCGCAGCTGGAGAGCGGCGTCGCCGCGTACGAGCGGCTGGTGGTGGCCGCCGCGGGCTACGTGGCGGAGGACGCGCGCCCGGGCACCGAGCACGCCGCGGCGAACCGCCTGGTCGAGGCGACCGACCTGCTGCACGGCGTCTCGTCGGCACTGGCCGAGCTGCGCGCCGTCGGCGCACCCCTGCGCACACTCTGACCCCGGGTCGCCCCCTGCTCGGAGTCATCCGGGCGTCGTCACCGGGACCGGGCCCGTGAACGGGGAGGTGCCGACGACGTTGAACGACCGGATGCGGTAGTGGTAGGTGACCCCCCGGGCCAGGCCGGTGTTGGTGAAGCCGCGTCCGGTCACCGTGAACGTGGCCAGCTCGCGGGTGAACGCCGGATCCAGCGCGCGTTGCACCACGAAGCCGGCGCCCGGCCCGGCCGGCGTGCTCGCCGCCCAGCCGAGGATCACCGTCGCGGTGTCCGGCCCCGACGCGCTGGAGGTGACAGTCAGCGCGGCGGGTGCGGCGGGTCGGGGCGGCGTGGTCACCTGCGCGACCGTCGACCACGGTGAGGCGGCACCCAGGTACGTCGTGCGGACCCGGTAGTAGTACGTCGTGTCCGGTGCGACGGCGGCGTCCAGGTGGTTGTCGCCGACCCCGATCGCGGTGGTGCCGGGGCCGCTGCTGAAGGTCGGATTGGTGGCCCGCTGCACGTCGATGCCGGTGGCGAACGACCGGTTGGCCCAGCGCAGCGCCACCCGCAGGGGGGCCGCCGGGGGCACCGCCGCGCCGAGGCCGGTCGGCGCGCCGAGGTGCACCGCGGCGGGGACGCTGTTCGACCAGGTGGAGCAGCTGACGGCGTTCTCGGCGCGGATGCGGTAGTGGTAGGTGACGCCCGGGATGACGCTCGCGTCGGTCCACCGGGTCGCGTTCGCCGCCACGGTGATCGACGTCAGGCCGGTGGTGAAGGTGGCGTCGGTGGCCCGCTGGAGCAGGTGACTGGTGGCCGGCGGGCGGCTGCCGTTGCCGGTCCAGGCCAGCGCGATCGCCGGCAGGGCGGTGGCCGACCCGGGCGCCGGGGTGGCGGTCAGGCCGGTGGGCGCCTTCGGGGCGACCCGCAGCACCAGGGGGCGGCTCATGCCCAGGTCCCGGTAGCCGGCGAGCTGCGTGTGCCAGCGGTACTCCCAGCCCAGGTTGACGAGCTGGTTCACCACCTGCACGGGCCGGCCGTCGAACGGGCTGACCGGCGTCGAGCCGGTTCCGGTGCCGGCCCGCCGCGCCGGGTCCAGCAGCCGTACGCTGTCGCCGATCTTGAACGGCAGGGCGGGCGCGACGGGCCGCAGGGCCACGACGACGTCCTCCCGGGGATTGACCCGGACCACCTGCTTCCACCCCAGCTCGTTCGGGTGCGGCCGGCGCAGCGTGCCGTCCCAGCCGACCCGGTTGACCAGTTGCACGTCGCAGCCGTCCAGCCGGACCGGCTGGGTCTGCCGGCCGTCGCCCCGGATGCGCCACACCTGCGTCCCGTCGGCGGGGACGCCCACCGGCAGCGCCGGGTCGCTGACGTGCACCACCTCGGTGGCCGGGTCCGTCGGGCCGAGCGGCAGGGCGGTCGGGGAGAGCGGCCCAGCGTTCGGGTGGCCGACACCGAGCCGCCCCGCCAGCCGGCCGTGGTCGGGTTCGAAGACCTGCTGCACGGTCTTGACCGCGAGCGGCAGGATGACCGGCGCGCTGCCGCCGGCCGGGACGAAGGTGACCGTGGTGGCGTGCACGGGGACCGCGGTCTCCCGAGCGGTCCGGGTGCCGAAGGCCGCGTCGTACGCCGGCTGCGGCACGATCGGAGGGCGTTGGCTGGTCGCGTACGCGCGGGGCAGCCGCTCCCGCAGACGGGCCAGGTCGTACGGAGGGGACGGGTCACCGGTCACCCGGAACTGGAGCAGGGTGCGGGTGTTCGGCCCGTACCCCGGCCGGCTGGGCGGGGTGCCGCCCTCGGCGGTCAGGTCCGGGGCGTGGTTGTGGTGGTCGTACCGGGGGTCGTAGCCGGGCAGTGGGGCCGGCGCGTCGTTGTAGAGGATCAGCGACTCCCCGGCATCGACGGTGGAGAAGTCCACCAGCACGTCGGCCTGCTCGCCGGGGGCGACCAGCAGGGCGTGCCCGTCCACGTTGAGCACCGTCGGGTCGCGGCGGTCGTACCGGAAGGACACCGGCCGGCTGGCGATCACCGCGGGGCCCGGCAGGAGCCCGGCCTCGTTGCCGATCTGCACGAAGTCCGGCCCGGCGGCGGCCGGGTCCGGCACGCCGCCGTCGCGCCCGTCCGTCGGCCAGCCCGCCGGTCGATCCGGCGCGCGCGCGGCCTCCACCATCGGCACCTCACCCGCGCCCCGGTCGTCCCCGGCCGGGTGGGCCCGGTAGAGCTGGAGGTTGAGACTGCGGTCGGTGCAGGCGTTGAGGATCCGGAACCGGTACGTCCGGGGCGCGACCGACAGCCACGGGTAGGCCACCCCGTTGACCAGCACGGTGTCGCCGAAGGCCTCCGGCACCGCGGACGGGTGCGGCACGTCCGGCGCCGTCGGTGGCTCGTCGGGCGCGGTCACCGGGTCGTGGTGCGGGTTCGGCACCGGCCCCGGGAGGTCCGCCCGTCCGGTGCCGCCGCCGTCCACGGCGGCGTCGGCGGCGGTACGCGACCACGGCCCGTAGTCCCAGCGCCCGGTCGGGTTGGTCCCACCGGCCCGGTACGGGTTCTGCCGGGCCTGGTAGACGTGCGGGTGCCAGAGGCTGCCCCGGGCTCCCCACCGGACCCGGTCCCAGGTGGGGTCCTCGACGGCGAGCTGGCTGTCGTCCGGGACGAACGTCTTGTCCTCGAACACCAGCGGGACCTGCTCGGCCGGCAGCACCCCGTCGGCGATGAGCTCGTCCTCGACCGGGTCGGTGAGCAGGTAGAGCGCCACCTGTCCCGAGTAGACCGTCAGGCGGGACAGGCCGGCGGTGTTGTCGTGGAACCACAGCAGCCGGCCGCTCTGGTCGTTGGGGTAGTAGAACGTCGTCGCCCCGGCGCCGGGATGCGGCATGTCGGGCACGTGGGTCAGTCCGGCCCCGGTCGGGTACGGGGTGATCTCACCCGCCGGAGTGATCCACTGCCACGGGTTGCCGGCGCTGATCCAGCCGGTCTCCGCGCCGGCCAGGTGCAGCACCGCCCGGTTCTGCGGGTACGGCGCCGGGCCGTCCAGCGGACCGACGCCGGCTCCGTCGAGGGTGGTGTCCACCGGTAGGAAGAGGTCGCCGGCCTGGCCGGTGGGAAGCTGGTTGATGAACTTCACCCGGACCGGCCGCCCGCGCCGGGCCATGATCACCGGCCCGAGGTGCCACGGCCGCTCCGGCGGGGCGACGGTGTTGTGCCCGGTGGTGTCGGTGCCCAGGTTGAGTTGCCGGTAGCCGCGCAGGCGGGTGGCCGGCAGGTCCCGGTGCAGGCGTTGCGCGTACTCCTGGAGGCCGATCTCGTAGTAGTCGCAGCCCGGGTACGTGACGGTGTCCGGCACCGCCACCGGCAGCGTGGCGGCCGGTCCGGGGCCGGTCGTGACGGCGGTGCCCAGAGTGGGCAGGGGGTCGACGAACGTCCGCAGGCCGGTGCCCGGGACCACCCGCCCGTCGGCGTCGACGACCGGCAGCGGGCTGTGGGCGACGTTCGGCACCGTACCGAAGCAGCGCGGCAGGGCGGCCGGGTCGAGACTGGCGGTGGTCGGGGCCGG
>NZ_JBFAMU010000487.1:0-3762 GCF_040656655.1 Micromonospora sp. NPDC049799 | reverse complement strand
GGGACGGCGGTGGCGCGGCGGGCGGGGTCGCCGGCCGCGCGGTTGAGGCCGGTGACCAGCAGCTTCCCGTAGGACGCGGGGGCGATGCGGGCCAGCAGGTCGGGCAGCTTCGCCGACCAGCCGATCAGGACGCGACCGCGTCGTCGCCGGACACCGCGCAGGATCACCTCGGCGGCCTTCTCCGGCGGGATGGACAGCAGTTTTTCGAACTGGCGCAGGCCGGTCTCGTACTCCTCCGGGGCGACGCCGCTGCCGACCCGCGCGTTCTGCGCGATCCGGGTGTTGATGCCGCCGGGGTGCACCGAGGTGACGCCGATGCCGTCGTCCACCAGCTCGTGGCGCAGCGCCTCGGTGAAGCCGCGGACGGCGAACTTGCTCGCCGAGTAGGCGGCCTGGCCGGGCGGGGCGATCAGTCCGAAGAGGCTGGAGATGTTGACCAGGTGGGCGCCGGGCTCGGCCTTCAGCGCGGGCAGCAGCGCGTGGGTCAGCTGCACCACCGCCCGGAAGTTGATGTCGATCACCCAGCTGAACTCGTCCAGCGTGACCTGGTCGAACCGGCCGCCGAGGGCGACACCGGCGTTGTTGACCAGCAGCCGGACGCGGGGATGCCGCTGCCGGATCTCCTCGGCGACGCGGGCGGTGGCGGCGCCGTCGGCGAGGTCGACGACGTACGTGGACAGCTGCCGGTCGGGATGCGCGGCGCGGATCGCGGCGACCACGGTGTCGAGGCGGTCGGCGTCGCGGTCGAGCAGGACCAGGTCGGCACCGCGCCGGGCAAGGCCCCGGGCGAGGGCCTCCCCGATCCCGCTGGCCGCCCCGGTGACGACGGCCGTGCCGCCGGGGAAGACGAAGTCACGCACGGACGGTGCTCCTCTCTCCAGCGCCGGCCCGGGAGAACCGGACGCCCTCGTCGGTCAGTCGGCCGTGCCGCATCAGCAGTACGTCCCGGGTGTAGTTCTGGTAGAGCCGCCACGGCGCCCGGGCACCCTGCTTGGGCAGGGCGTCGACGCTGCGCAGCACGTACCCGGCGGTCAGGTCGATGATGGGGTGCAGCTCGCCGCCCGGTGGGGGCAGCGGGGTGACGATCTGCTGGCCGGTGCGGTCGAGGTGGCGCAGCAGCCGGCAGACGTACGTGGCGACGAGGTCGGCCTTCAGCGTCCAGGACGCGTTGGTGTAGCCGATGGTCATCGCGAAGTTCGGCACGCCGGAGAGCATCATGCCCTTGTAGGCGACCGTGTCGGCGAGGTCGACCTCGGCGCCGTCGACGTGCAGCGTCATGCCGCCGAACGCCAGCAGGTTGAGGCCGGTGGCGGTGACGACGACGTCGGCCTCCAGCTCGGCGCCGGAGCGCAGCCGGATGCCCGTCTCGGTGAACGTGTCGATGGTGTCGGTGACAATCGACGCCCGGCCCCGCGTGATCGCGGTGAACAGGTCGCCGTCGGGCACCACGCAGAGCCGCTGGTCCCACGGGTCGTAGCGGGGTGAGAAGTGCCGGTCCACGTCGTACCCGACCGGCAGCCGGCCCCGGGCGGCCCGGCGCAGCAGCTTCTTCACCACGGCGGGGGCCCGGCGGCTGAGCTGGAAGTTGGCGGTGGCGAGCAGGACGTTCTTCCACCGCACGACCGGGTACACGGCCTTCTCCGGCAGCACGCGCCGCAGGGTGTCCGCGACCACGTCGCGCGAGGGCAGCGCCATGACGTACGTGGGCGAGCGCTGGAGCATCGTGACGTGGTCGGCCCGCTCGGCCATCGCCGGCACCAGCGTCACGGCGGTGGCGCCGCTGCCGACGACCACGACCCGGGCCCCGGTGTGGTCGAGGTCCTCCGGCCAGTGCTGCGGGTGCACGATCCGCCCGGCGAAACGCTCGACGCCGGGCAGCGGCGGCGTGTAGCCCTCGTCGTAGCGGTAGTAGCCCGAGCAGGTGAAGAGGAAGTCGCAGGTGAGCGTGACGTCGTCGCCGGTGTCGGCGCGGTGCGCGGTGACCGTCCAGCGGGCGGTGGCGCTGTCCCAGTCGGCGCGGACCACCCGGTGGTGGAAGCGGATGTGGTCGGTGACCCCGTACTCGCCGGCGGTCTCGCGCACGTAGGACCGGATGGCGTCGCCGTCGGCGATCGCCTTGGGGTCGGTCCACGGCTTGAACGAGTAGCCGAGGGTGAACATGTCCGAGTCGGACCGGACGCCGGGGTAGCGGAACAGGTCCCAGGTGCCGCCGATCGCGCCCCGCGCCTCCAGCACCGCGTACGTCTTGTCCGGACAGTTGCGGATCAGGTGGCAGGCGGCGCCGACCCCGGAGAGGCCGGCACCGACGATGAGCACGTCGACGTGGTCGGTGGTGGCCATGTCGTCTCCCGTGTCGAGGTAGTGATGTCGGACACTATCCACGCCTCTCGACGGGCGTCAACACCCTGTCGACGGCAATCGACACCCTGTCGAACCGCTTGTAGAGTTCCCGGGCATGACGCCCACCCGTACGGCCGCCGGGAACCCGACGCCGCGCGGGCGCCGTGCGGCCCGGTCCGCGGGCGACGAGCGGGAGCAGGCCATCCTCGCCACCGCCGAGCGGCTGCTGGAGCAGCGGGCCTTCACCGACATCTCCATCGACGACCTGGCCCGGGGCGCCGGCATCTCCCGCCCCACGTTCTACTTCTACTTCCCGTCCAAGGACGCGGTGCTGCTCACCCTGCTCGACCGGGTCATCGAGGAGGCCGACGCCGCCGCCGGGGACGTGCTGGACCGGCTGGCCGAGGATCCCCGGGCCCGGTGGCGCGAGCTGATCGACCGGTTCCACCGCACGTTCGGCGCGCACCGCGCGGTCGTGCTCGCCTGCGCGCAGGTGCGCGGCACCAACGCCGAGGTACGGCGGCTCTGGGCGACGGTCATGGAACGCTGGGTGCAGGCCATCGAGACGGCGATCGCGGCCGAGCGGCGGCGCGGCGCGGCGCCCGCCGGGCTGCCGGCGCGGGACCTCGCCATCGCCCTGAACTCGATGAACGAGCGCGTCTGGTACGCGACCTTCGCCGGGGACGGCCCCTCGGTGGCCGAGCGGGACGTGGTCGACGTGCTGCTCGACGTCTGGCTCGCCGCCATCTACCACTGAGGACCGGGCGCCGACACGTCCACCGTGGACACCTCCGGGCATCGATTGTCGCCGTCGTGTGCCACCCTGGGGGCGACGACACCGGTCACCGGAGGTGATGGCCACGTTACGCCTGCGTGCACTCGTCGCCCTCCCGGACACGTCGGCGGTCACCCTGGACGTCCCCGCCGGCGTGACGGCCGCCCTGCGGGCGCCCGCGAGGCTCGGCACCGCCCTCGCCCGGGTGGTGGTCGGGCTGACCCCGCCCGTCGACGGGAAGGTCCTGGTCTCCGACCGCGACGTCACCGCACTGCCACCGAACCGCCGCCGCATCGGGTACGTCCCGGCCGGCGGCGCGCTGCTGCCCCACCTGACGGTGCGCCGCAACATCGCGTACGGCTGGCGCCGGCGGGAACGGGTGCGCGACGTCGTCGACGACTGGACCGCGACCGTGGTCGACCGGTTGGAACTCGCCCCCACCCTGGACCTGCGGCCCCACCTGCTCTCCGAGGCGCAGCGGTTCCGGGTCGCGCTGGCCCGGGCCGCCGCCTGCCTCCCCGAGGTCCTGGTGGTGGACCTGCCGTCGGCGGTGGTCGGCGGGGGCCGCCTCGCCGACCTGGTCGACCGGTTGACCCCGGCGGACACGCCCGGCGCGGCGGTGCTGGTGTGCACGGCCGACCCGACCG
>NZ_JBFAMU010000486.1:0-3762 GCF_040656655.1 Micromonospora sp. NPDC049799 | reverse complement strand
GGCTGCGGCCCTCGCGCGGCTTGACGAACACGGTGTCACCCATGGTCGGCATGGTCATCAGGTAGCGCATCCCGAGCTTCTTGCGGGCCAGCGCGACGGCGGCCCGCCGCTTCGCCGCCCCCGGGGCGGCCGGGTCGAAGAACAGCTCCGCCGGGTCGTACCCGGGTTTGCGGTGGATCTCCACCAGCCGGGCGAAGTCGGGTGCCCGGCCGTCGTCGAGCCAGTAGTAGTACGTGAACCAGGCGTCCGGCTCGGCCACCAGCACCAGTTCCCCGGCGCGCGGGTGGTCGAGCCCGTGCGCGGCCTTGCCGGCCTCGTCGAGCACCTCGGCCACCCCCGGCAGGCCGGCGCAGAGCTTCGCCACCGCCGGCACGTCGGCCGGGTCCTTGACGTAGACGTGCGCGACCTGGTGGTCGGCCACCGCGAAGGCCCGCGACGTCCACGGGTCCAGGTACTCCATCCCGGCCTGTGTGTGCACCCGCAGCAGCCCCTCGGACCGCAGCAGGCGGTTCACGTCGACCGGCCGGGACACGTCGGTGATGCCGTACTCGGACAGGACCACCACGGTCGTGTCCCGGTCCCGCGCGGCGTCCAGCAGCGGCGCGAGGACGCCGTCCAGTTCGGCCGCCGCGGCGGCGGCCCGGGGCGACGAGGGCCCGAAACGTTGCAGGTCGTAGTCCAGGTGCGGGACGTACACCAGGGTCAGGTCCGGTGCCTGCTCGGTGAGGATCTGCTCGGCGGCCCGGCAGATCCACCGCGAGGACGGCAGGCCGGCCGTCGGTCCCCAGTAGGTGAACAGCGGGAAGGTGCCGAGCCGGTCGGTGAGCGCGTCGTGCAGCTCCGGCGGGTCGGTGTAGCAGTCCGGCTCCTTGCGCCCGTCGGCGCGGTACACCGGCCGTGGGGTGACCGTCCAGTCGACGTCCGCGCCCATCGCGTACCACCAGCAGACGTTGGCCACCGTGTAGCCCGGCCGCGCCCGGCGGGCCGCCGTCCACAGCTTCTCGCCGCCCACCAGGGCGTTGTGCTGCCGCCACAGCAGCACCTCGCCGAGGTCCCGGAAGTACCACCCGTTGCCGACGATCCCGTGCTCTTCCGGGAGTGCCCCGGTGAGGAAGGTCGACTGCACCGAGCAGGTCACCGCCGGCAGCACGGTGCCCAGCTCCGCCCGGAACCCACCGTCGGCCACCGCCCGCAGGCGGGGCATGTGCGCCAGCAGCCGCGGGGTCAACCCGACGACGTCCAGCACCAGAAGTCTTCTCATACCGCCACCTCACGTCGATCGGTGAGCCCCAGTGCGACCAGTTCGTCGCGGGCGAAGGCCAGTTCCGCGGCGATGCCCGCCGCCAGCTCCGCGTCGGTGCGCGGGCGCCGCGCCGCCGGCAGCACCCCCCAGGTGTACGTCTCGACGTCGAGGTGGTCGCAGCCGGCGACCGGACCGGCGAACAGCTCCGCCAGCGCGGCGCGCAGCACCGGCAGGGTCGAGTTCAGCGGTGGTTCGGGCGGCGCGTGCAGCGGCACGTGGTAGTGCACCCGCCACGGGCCGGTCAGCCCCGCGTCCAGCGCGGCGTCCAGGTCGTCGGCGCTGTGCACCGGGTCGGCCGGGTCCGCCGCCGCTCCGCACCCGGCGGACCGGGTCTGGTGCAAAAAGCGCGGCTCGACCCAGCGGCGCAGCGCGTCCGTCGTACCGGCCGGTGCCTCGATCGCGGCGGAGACCTGCACCTTGACCACCGGCAACCCGGCCGCCGCCAGCCGGGCCAGCGCCGTCGCGGGGTCCTCCCAGGCGCAGGCCAGGTGGGCCAGGTCCAGGCAGATCCCGAGCCGGTCGGTGTCCACGCCGGCCAGCAGCGAGCCGGCCTGACCGGTGGTCTCCACGACGCACCCCGGTTCCGGCTCGAAGCCGACCCGGACCGGGCGGCCGGTGTCCCGCTCGACCGCGGCGAGACCGGCCGCCAGCCGGTCCAGCCGGTGCCGGGCGGCGTCCGCGCGCGCCGCGTCCCAGGGCTCCCGCCAGGCCAGCGGAAGGGTGGAGACCGATCCGCGCGCCGCGTCGTCCGGGAGCAGGTCGGCCAGCACCCGGGCCAGGTCCAGGGTGTACGCCAGCCGCGCGTCGGTGGTCCAGTCCGGGTGGTACACGGCGCCCTTGACCACCGGGGCCTGGAAGGCCGCGTACGGGAAGCCGTTGAGGGTGACCACCTCCAGACCCCGCGCGGTCAGGTCGGCACGCAACCGGCGGCGCAGTGCGGGATCGGCGGCCAGTTCGGCCGCGACCGGGGCGGCCAGCCACAGCCCGAGGCCGAGCAGGTCGACGCCGAGTCGCTCGCGGACCGGCCGGGCGTGGCTGTCCAGCTGGGCGACGATCCCGGCGAGGTCCTCGGCCGGGTGCACGTTGGTGCAGTAGCCGAGATGGACCGTGGTGCCGCCGGCGTGCCGCAGCCGCATCAGCTGCCGCCGCGCAGGATCGAGTTGCCGGTCTCCGGGTCCACCGCGGCCAGGTCCTCGTCGCGCAGGTCGAGCCGCCCGGACTGGCCGTAGAACTCGACCGGGTTGCGCCAGAGCACCCGGTCGACGTCGTCGTCGGTGAACCCGGCCAGCAGCATCGCCTCCCCGGTCGCCCGGGTGAGCAGCGGGTCCGAGCGCCCCCAGTCCGCGGCCGAGTTGACCAGCATCCGCTCGGTCCCGTACGCGCGCAGCAGCTCGACCATCCGCGGCGGGGACATCTTCGTGTCCGGGTAGATCGAGAAGCCCAACCAGCAGCCGCTGTCCCGGACCAGCTTGACGGTCACCTCGTTGAGGTGGTCGACCACGACCCGGCCGGGGTCGATGCCGGACTCGGTGACCACGGCGAGGCTGCGCTCCACACCCCGGGCCTTGTCCCGGTGCGGGGTGTGCACCAGCGCCGGGAGGCCGTGGGCGACGGCCAGGGCCAGCTGCGCCGCGAAGGCCTCGTCCTCCTCCGGCGTCATCGAGTCGTAGCCGATCTCGCCGACCGCCACCACGCCGTCCTTCTCCAGGTAGCGGGGCAGCAGGTCGAGCACCGGACGGCAGCGCGGGTCGTTGGCCTCCTTCGGGTTGAGCGCCACGGTGGCGTGGTGCCGTACGCCGAACTGGCCGGCCCGGAACGGCTCCCAGCCGATGAGCGAGTCGAAGTAGTCGGTGAACGAGCCGACGCCGGTGCGCGGCTGCCCGAGCCAGAAGGCCGGTTCCACCACCGCGCGGACCCCGGCGGCGGCCATCCGCTCGTAGTCGTCGGTCGTCCGCGACGTCATGTGGATGTGCGGGTCGAAGATGCGCATGTCACGCCTCCCTGGGATGCGGTTGGCCGGCCCGGGCGGCGAGCCGGTCGAGCAGGTCGGTGGCGTCGGCGGGCATGGTCCGGCCGGCGGCGGCGCGCTCGGCGGTGAGGGCGGAGAGCATCCCCGCCAGCTCGCCGTCGGCACGCTCGTCGAGGTCGGCGACCACGGCCAGCGGAACGCCCATGAACACGCACTTGAGCACGGCCTGCCGCCAGGCGGACGGGTCCAGGTGCCGGGCGTACGGGCCGAGGGCCGCGGCGACCAGCCGGGTGTCGTTGGTGCGGATCGCGTCGTGCAGCAGGGGCACGCCGGCCGCGCCGATGGGCAGCAGCGGCAGCGCCCGCAGCACCGCCCGCTTCTCGGCCGCGTCGCCGTGCCGGTAGAGGGTGTCGGCGTACCCGGCGTGGTCGCCGGGCAGCGCGGTCAGCAGCAGGACGCGCGCCGCGTCGTCGGCGGTCCAGCCGGGCAG
>NZ_JBFAMU010000485.1:0-3771 GCF_040656655.1 Micromonospora sp. NPDC049799 | reverse complement strand
CTGGCCGGCGGCGGCGCGGAGCACGGCACGTCGGCGCCGGACCTGGCGATGCTGACGCTGACCGACCCGGTGGCGGCCCGTGAGGTGGTGCTCGCCGGGCTGTTGGAGCGGGCGGCGGTGCTGCTCGGCCTCAGCGCCGCCGACCAGGAGGCGATCCGGCCCACCTTCGCCGGGACCCGGCTGAACGAGCTGGGCCTGGACTCCCTGACCACGGTCCGGCTCCGTCAGCGGCTGCTGGTCGACTACGCCGCCGATGTACCACCGGCGGACCTCTTCGGCGGCGGGACGGCGGCCGAGGTGGCCGAGCTGATCTGCCAGCAGCTGACCCTGCGCAGTGTCATCGCGGCCGACGACGACTTCGACGACGAGGACGCCGAGGTGCTGACGCTGTGAGCGCGGACGGTCCGAACTGGAGGAAGGGTGTTGCGGTGAGCGGAGCGGACGAGGGTGCGATCGCCACCCTGGTGGCCGACCTGGCACTGAGAGAGGTGCGGTTGAAGCTGGTCGGTGATGACCAGCTGAGCGTGAGCGCCCCGAAGGGGCGGCTCTCCCCGGACCTGCGCGAGCGGATCACCCGGCACCGGACGGAGCTGATCGGCTGGCTGTCCCGGGCCCGGAGGGCCGCCGATCCGGCCGGACCGCTGCCGGAGATCACCCCCGATCCGGCGGCCCGGCACGAGCCGTTCCCGCCGTCGGACATCCAGATGTCCTTCCTGGTGGGCAGCCGGGAAGGTCTTGAGTACCACGTCCGGCCGCACCAGTACATGGAGGTGGACTTCCCGGCCCTGGACCCGGCCCGGTTCGAACGGGCGCTCAACGCGGCGGCACGGCGGCACCGGCACAGCCTGGTGGTGGTCCGCGAGGACATGATGCTGGAGACGGTCCGCGACCCGGAGCCGATCCCGGTCGAGGTGATCGACCTACGTGGGCTCGACGAGGCCGGGCAGCAGGCCGGCATCGAGCGGACCCGGGCCGCCATGCAGCGCCGGGAGCTGCCACTGGACCGCTGGCCCTGGCTGGACGTACGGCTCTCGCTGCTGTCCGGCGGGAGGGTCCGGATGCACTGGAACAACAACAACTTCTTCAGCGACGCGCCCGGCACCGGCCGGTTCCTGAAGGACCTGCTGCACTGCCACGACCACCCGGACGAGCCGCTGCCGGAGCTGACGCTCGGCTACCGGGACTGCGTCCTGGCCTTGGCCGAGCTGGAGGAGTCGCCCCTGGGACGCGCGTCGAAGCGGTACTGGCTGGACCGGATGCCGGACTGGCCGACCGCCCCGGAGCTGCCCCTGGCACCCGGCTCGGACACCCGCCGCCGGTCCCGGCTGGAACGCCGGGAGCACGTGCTGTCGCCCGCACGGTGGGCGGCGTTCACCCGGCGGGCCGCCGCCCGGGGACTGTCCCAGACCAACGCCCTGTGCGCCGTCTACGCCGAGGTGCTCGCGGCGTGGAGCGGATCCCGGCATTTTCTGATCAACAACATGAACACCCACCGGCTGCCCCTGCACCCGCAGATCGGCGAGGTGATCGGCAACTTCTCCTCGCTCTACCCGCTTGAGGTGGACTGGCGGACCGGCGGCCCGTTCCAGGAGCGGGCCCGGCGGTTGCAGGCCCAGGTTCTCGCCGACATGCAGCACGTCTACTGGAGCGGGGTGAAGGTGCTGCAGGCGGTCAACCAGTTCCGCCGCACCCCGGGCCGGGCGGTCTGCCCGTACGCGGTGGGCAGCGCGCTCTTCGTCGGGCAGACCGACCGGCCGGCGTACAGCCTGCTGGAGACACCGCAGGTGCTGCTCGACTGCGAATTCTGGGAGCAGCGGGACGGCAGCATGTGGACGGTCTGGGACGTGCTGGAGGCAATGTTCCCACCCGGCCTGATGGACGACATGCTGGCCGGTTACGGGACGGTGCTCGACGCGCTCGCCGACAGCGACGAGTCCTGGGACCGCGAGTCGTTCGACCTGCTGCCAGCCACTGACCGGGACCGCCGGGCCCGGCTCAACGCGGCGGGGACGCCGGTCCCGTCGGGGCTGCTGCACGCTTCCCTCGCGCGGCAGGCAACCGACCGGCCGACCCGGGCGGCCGTCGTCGCCGGGGACACCACCCTCGACTACGCCGGCCTGTACGAGCGGGCCGGCCGGCTGGCCGCGGAGCTGCGGGAGACCGGCGTGACCCCCGGTGACCTCGTCGCGGTGGCCGCCGGGAAAGGCTGGCAGCAGATCGTGGCGGTGCACGCCGTGCTGCTGGCCGGCGGCGCGTACGTGCCGATCGACCCCGGCTGGCCGGCGGAGCGGATCGGCTGGCTGCTGGCCGACACCCGAGCCGCCGCCGTGGTCACCGACGCGGACAGCCGGGACAGGGTCGCCGGCGCGGCGCCGGCGCCGCGGGTCGGGGTCGAGGACGCCGCCGGTCATGGCCCGACACTCGGGTACGCGCCACTGCGCGAGCCGGTCGACCTGGCGTACGTGATCTACACGTCCGGGTCCACCGGCCGGCCGAAGGGCGCCATGCTGGACCACCGCGGGCCGCTGAACACGGTGACCGACGTCAACACCCGCTACGGCGTCACCGAGCGGGACGTGCTCCTCGGCATCTCCTCGCTCTGCTTCGACCTGTCGGTGTACGACGTGTTCGGCGCCGCCGCGGCCGGTGCCACCCTGGTCCTGCCGGACCCGACCCGGCACGACCCGGCGTCCTGGCTGGTGCTGGCCAGGGACCGGAAGGTGACTGTCTGGAACTCGGTGCCGGCGCTCATGCAGCTGCTCGTCGAGGAGGCCGAGACGGCCGGGGCGCGCCTGCCCGACCTGCGGCTGGTGCTGCTCAGCGGGGACTGGATCCCGGTGACCCTGCCCGACCGGATCCGCGCGGTCGCGCCCGGGGCCCGGGTGGTCAGCCTCGGCGGGGCGACGGAGGCCTCCATCTGGTCGATCGCTAACCCGGTCGAGCGGGTCGAGCCGGAGTGGGTGAGCATCCCGTACGGGAGGCCGCTGACCAACCAGACCTGGCACGTCCTGGACGAGACGGGCCGGGACGCGCCCACCTGGGTGCCGGGACACCTGTACGTGGGCGGAATCGGGGTGGCCATGGGCTACCTGGACGACGCCGAGCGGACGGCGGCCGCGTTCGTGTCGCACCCGGTCACCGGGGAGCGGCTGTACCGTACCGGGGACCGCGGCCGGTACCTGCCCGACGGCACCATCGAGTTCCTCGGCCGGGCGGACTTCCAGGTGAAGATCCAGGGCTTCCGGGTGGAGCCGGGCGAGGTGGAGCACGCCCTGCTGGAGCACCCCGAGGTGGCCGGCGCGGCCGTGGTCGCCCGGAGCTCCGGCTCAGGGCGCCAGCTGGCCGCGTTCGTGGTCGGTCGGGACGGCCGGGACCGGCCCGACCCGGGGGCCGTCCGCGAGTTCCTCGCCGCCCGGCTCCCCGCGTACCTGATGCCCGCCCATCTGGTGGTCCGCGACGCACTGCCGCTCACCGGCAACGGCAAGGTGGACCGGCGGGCGCTGGAGGCCGTCGGCCTCGCCGACGGCGGCGGCGAACGCCGGCATGTGGCGCCGCGCACCCCGACCGAGACCGTGCTCGCCGAGATCTGGCGGGAAATCCTGCGGGTGGACCGGCTCGGGGTCGAGGACGACTTCTTCGACCTGGGTGGACAGTCCTTCGCGGCGCTCCGGGTGGTCGGGCAGATCGCGCAGCGGCTGGGCCGGCGGGTACCGCTGGGCGCGCTGCTGGAACGGCGCAGCGTGGCCGGGCTGGCCCGCTGGCTGGACGCCG
>NZ_JBFAMU010000484.1:0-3771 GCF_040656655.1 Micromonospora sp. NPDC049799 | reverse complement strand
CCTCGTCGAGGACATGATCAAGGTGCTGGAGGCGAAGGTCCAGCCGGACCTGCGCCGTGGTCGCTTCCCGGACCGGAAAGCGCGCGGGGCACGAACACCCCCGGCCCCACCGCGATCCGCCGGCCGCAGAACTCGGCCCACCCCAGCAGGTGCTCCAGCGGCTGCCCGGCGACCCGTCGGTCCACCAGGTCGGCCAGCTCACCGGCCGTGCCCGCCTCGGCGGCGAGCAGGTCCGCCTCCTCCTCGGCGTAGACGCACCCGGCGGCCCGCAGCCGCCCGACCAGGGCGGCCCGCTCGTCGGGCATCAGCCGGCCGCCTCCAGCGCCGCCGTCACGTCGGCGACCAGGTCGACGGTGTCCTCCACGCCGCAGGAGAGCCGGACGAAGCCCGGGGCGGTGTCGTCCCCCCACTGGGCCCGCCGGTCCGCGGAGGTGTGCAGGCCACCGAACGAGGTGGCGGCGGCCACCAGCCGTGCCGCGTCGAGGAAACGAGCCACCCGCCCGGCGTCGCCGAGGTCGAAGGAGAGCACTCCGGGCATCCGTCGCATCTGGACCGACGCGACCGGGTACGCCGGGTCGTCCGGCAGCCCCGGCCAGCGCACCCCGGTCACGTCGCGACGCCCGGCCAGCAGCCTGGCGACGGCCTCGGCGTTGGCGGTCTGCCGGGCCAGGCGCAGGTCCAGCGTGGCCAGCGACCGGTGGGCCAGCCAGGCGTCGAAGGCGCCCGGGACCGCCCCGGTGACCGTCCGCCAGTTGGTCACCGCGTCCAGCAGTTCGGGCGTACGGGTGGCGACGTAACCGAGCAGCAGGTCCGAGTGACCGGTGAGCGCCTTGGTGCCGGAGGCGACCACCAGGTCGGCACCCAGGTCCAGCGGGCGCTGCCCGAGCGGCGTGGCGGTGGTGTTGTCCACCGCGACCAGGGCACCGGCGGCGTGCGCGCGGGCGGCCAGCGCGGACACGTCCACCACGTCCAGGCCGGGGTTGGCGGGGGTCTCCAGCAGCACCAGCCGGACCCCGTCGAGGTCCGGGTACGGGCCGGCGGTGGGCGCGAAGAGGACCCGTACGCCCATCGGATCCAGGGTCTCGGTGGCGAAGGCGCGCACCGGGAAGTAGCCGTCGGACGGCAGCAGGACGGTGTCGCCGGGCTTCAGCAGCGCCAGCAGCAGGCCGGTGATCGCGGCCTGCCCGCTGGCGAAGACCCGGCAGTCGCCCGCCTCCAGCTCGCCGACGGCCGCCTCCAGCAGCCGCCTCGTCGGGTTGTCCGGGCGACCGTAGCCGTTCGGCGACGCGGCCGGCCCGGCCCAGGGGTCGAGGTGGTAGGGCGCGGCGAACACCGGGCCGGGCAGGAACGGCTGCCCGGGCACCGGCTCCGGCAGTCCGGCGTGGACGCAGCGGGTGCCGTCGTGCGGCCCGGTCACGGCGCTCATTCCGGCTTCGTCGTACGGCTCATCAGGGCGTCCACCGCGAGCCGCGGGTCGACGCCCTCGTGGCAGACCAGCTCGACCTGCTCGGTGATCGGCATCTCCACGCCGTGCGCCCGGGCCAGGTCCCGGATCGCCAGGGCGCTCTTGACGCCCTCCGCGGTCTGCCGGGTCGCGATCCGGGCCTCCTCCAGCGTCGCGCCCCGGCCCAGGTGCTCCCCGAAGGTCCGGTTCCGGGCCAGCGGCGACGAGCAGGACGCGACCAGGTCGCCCATGCCGGCCAGGCCGGCGAAGGTGAGCGGGTCGGCGCCGAGCGACACGCCCAGCCGGGCGGTCTCGGCCAGCCCCCGGGTGACCAGCATGGCGCGGGTGTTGTCGCCGAAGCCCATGGCGGTGGCGATGCCGTACGCGAGGGCGATGACGTTCTTGACCGCACCGCCCAGTTCGCAGCCGATCACGTCGTCGTTGGTGTACGGCCGGAAGTACGGCGTGGTGATGGACCGCTGCACCAGGGTGGCCCGGTCGGAGTCGGTGCCGGCGACCACCGTGGCGGCCGGCTGCTCGACGGCGATCTCCGGCGCGAGGTTCGGGCCGGAGACGACCACCACCCGGTCCGCCGCCACCCCGGCGGTCTCCACGATCACCTCGCTCATCCGCTTGGTGGTGCCCAGCTCGATGCCCTTCATCAGCGACACCAGCGTGGCGTCGGGGTGCAGGTGCCGGGTCCAGTCGGCGAGGTTGCCGCGCAGCGTCTGCGACGGCACGGCCAGCACCACCACCTCCGCCCCCGTGATCGCCTCGGCGGCGTCCCCGGTCGCGGTCACCCGCTCCGGCAGCACCAGGCCCGGCAGGTACTCGGGGTTGCGCCGCTCGGCGCGGATCTGGTCGGCGACCGGCGCCCGGCGCGCCCAGATGGTGACGTCCCGCCCGGCGTCGGCGAGGATCTTGGCGAACGCCGTCCCCCACGAGCCCGCGCCCAGGACCGCCACGTGCCCACGCGCGCCACTCACTGAGCCACCTTCGATCGCGACTGCGGGGCTCGCAGACCCGGCTCACTCCTCGCGCTCACGCCGCCGCCTCCGGACGCTGCTCGCGGCCGACGGCCGGACGGGGTGGGCGTTCCCGGAGCGGTGGTGGTGTCCCGCCCCGGATCTCGGCGAGCATGTCACGCAGGCGCAGCATGATGGTGTCGGTCATCTCCTCGAGAACGGCCCTGGTGGGTGTGGCACCCGCCCAGCGGCTCAGGTCGACCGGTGGGCCGGCGACCACGGTCACCGGAATCCGGGGGCGGACGTTCAAGCGCGTGGTGCGGGGGTCGAAGATCCGCTCGGGACCCCACATCGCCACCGGGACGACCGGTGCGCCGGTGGCCAGCGCGAGCCGCGCCGCGCCGGTCTTGCCCTTCATCGGCCACAGCTGCGGCTCGCGGGTGGTGGTGCCCTCCGGGTAGATGACCACGGCACCGCCCTGGTCGAGCGCGGCGACCAGCGCGTCCAGCGACTTGACCGCGTCGACCGAGCCCCGCTCGACGGGGATCTGACGGCACCGGTGCAGGATCCACCCGATCACCGGCACGCGGAACACGCTGGCCTTGCCGAGGAACTGCGGCCACCGTCCGGAGTCGTACACGAAGTGCGCCACGACCAGCGGATCGGCGTGGGAGATGTGGTTCGGCACGATGATCACACCGCCGTCGCGGCGCAGGTGCTCCATGCCGCGCCAGGTCCGCCGCGTCCAGATCGTCATGACCGGCTTGACCAGCACCACGGCGAACCGTGGCCAGAACCCCAGCCTGCGCCGCCCCACCGTGCCTCCTCCTGCTGCCCCGACCCGCGCCCTGACACCCGCAGCGGAAATCATGCCTGCTCGCCCCGGCTCCGGCCAGTGAGGGTACCGCCGTCCGGCTGGCAGGATTGCGCCGTGAGCCCGACAGTCTCCGAGCCGAGCTGGACCGTGGTGGTGCCGGTGAAGCGCCTCGCCGCCGCGAAGAGCCGGCTGCGGGGTGCGCTGCCGGCCGTACCGCACGAGGAGCTGGCCCTGGCGCTGGCGGCCGACACCGTCCGCGCGGTGCGGGCGTGCCCGGTGGTGGCCGGGGTGGTGGTCGTCACCGACGACCCCCGCGTCGCGGCAGCGGTCGGCCCCGCCGGTGCCCGGGTGGTGGCGGACACGCCGGACACCGGCCTCAACGCCGCGTTCCGGCACGGCGCGTCCGCCGTCGCCGGCGGGTGGGTGGCCGGACTCACCGCCGACCTGCCACGTTGGGCTTCACGACGATCCGGTCGTCCGGGATGCCGTAGTCGCGCAGGTGGTCGGCGACGGCGGTGGTCAGTGCGACGAACCGGTCCACCGAC
>NZ_JBFAMU010000483.1:0-3784 GCF_040656655.1 Micromonospora sp. NPDC049799 | reverse complement strand
CGGGTGACGAGTGGACCACCCGGATCGACATGCTGCAGCCGACGCTCTGGGCGATGTCGCTCGGGCTGGCCGAGTTGTGGCGGGCAGGTCGGCCTCCGGCTCGGGCACCCGGTCGGCGAGGTCGCCGGCGAACGCGACGAGCGCGGCCGGGTTGCGGGCGGAGAGTGGCACCACCGCGGGCAGGCCCGTGTCCGGCGGCTCGACGGCCGGGCCGGCGACCGGTACGGGGGCCGGGCCGACCACGACGTGGGCGTTGGTGCCGCCCCAGCCGAACGAGTTCACCCCGAGGTAGACCGGTTCGTCAGCGGGGAGCGTCAGCGGCTCCCGCACCACGGTGACGTTGAGCCGGTCGAACGGGATCTCCGGGTTGAGCGTGGCGGAGTGCAGGCTCGGCGGAACGGTGCGGTGCCGGAGCGCGAGCAGGACCTTGAACAGGCCGGCCATCCCGGCCGCCGCCTCCAGGTGGCCGATGTTGGTCTTCACCGACCCGATCGGCAGCGGCCCGACGGTGCGGACCTGGCCGAGCACCTCGCCGATCGCGCCGACCTCGATCGGGTCGCCCCGGCCGGTGCCGGTGCCGTGCGCCTCGACGTAGCCGAGCCGGTCCGGCGGCACCGCGCCGTCGCCGTACGCGAGGCGGAGCAGTTCGCGCTGCCCATCCCGACTGGGGGTCACCAGGCTCTCCCCGCCGCCGTCGTTGTTGACCACCGAGCGGAGCAGCACGCCGTGCACCCGGTCGCCGTCGCGCAGCGCCCGGTCGAGCCGCTTGACCAGGACGGCGGCGACGCCCTCGCCACGGACGAACCCGTCGGCGTCGGCCGCGAAGGCGGCGCACCGGCCGTTCGGGGAGAGACCCCCGAAGTGGGTGAGGCCGACGGACACGTCGGGCGCGAGGATCAGGTTCACCCCGCCGACGACGGCGGCGTCGATCTCGCCCGACCGCAGCGCCTGCGCGGCGAGGTGCAGGGCGACCAGCGACGACGAACAGCCGGTCTCCACGGTCAGGCTCGGGCCGCGCAGCTTCAACGCGTACGACACCCGAGCGGCGATCACGTCGAGGGCGTTGCCCACCAGGCTGTGCTGGCTGGTCGGGGCGCCCCGCTCCCGGCGGGCGATCTCGTAGTCGTGCCAGGACGCGCCGACGTAGACGCCGGTACGGGTACCGGCCAGGCCGGCGGACGGCTGTCCGGCGTCCTCCAGCGCCCGCCAGGTGACCTCGAGCATCAGGCGTTGCTGGGGGTCGATGTCCTCGGCCTCCCGGGGCGAGATGCCGAAGAAGGCCGCGTCGAACTGGTCCACCCCGTCGAGGAAGCCCCCCACGGCCTGGATCTCACGTTCCGGGTCGAGCTGGGCCGTGGCGTCCCACCGCTGCGCCGGTACGCCGACGACGGCGTCGCCGCGTCCGGTCAGCAGTCGCCACAGGGCCTCCGGATCATCGGCGCCCGGGAACCGCCCGGCCATGCCGACGATCGCGATCTGGTCTGCCGTGTCGAAGCCTGCCATCGCGTCCATTCACTGCCTCTTCGTCGACGGGACCACGGCGGGAGAGTGCAAAAATTGCGGGTGCCATCGTTCGTCACCCGTCGCTGTGGGAATTCCGTGGATGGCGGGTAATTCGTCGCCGCCCACCAGAATCTACGCGGGTGGCGAATGGGCGGTAACCCCGATTCCCCCGGTCCGCACCCGAGGCCGACCCCTATCGCGACGCGGACGAATGACAGCGACCAAAGTCAATGTTGATCGCATCACACGCGCGACGGCGGCGGCCCCGTGACAGGATCAACGAGACCGCCGCCGTGCCGCGTGACGGTTGCGGTCAGGGGCGCAGCCGCATCCGGACCAGGCCGGCGGTGGCCCGGGTCATCATTCCGCCGATCTCCTTCGGCGCCTTGCTCCGGCTCCACACCGCGTTGCGCGCCATCTTCGAGGGGGACGCGCTGAAGCAGCGGTTCTCCGGGTCCCCGAAGCCGAACGACGGGGGCAGGTAGTCGGCCGAGGCGATCTCACTGAAGATCCGCGCGGCGGCGTCCTTCGCGGTCAGCGTGCCGGCCTCCACCGCCTGGCAGGTCTGCCGGGTGAAGATGCCCAACTCGTTGAACTTCTCGCTGACCGGAAAGGGCGAGCCCGGGCGACGGCTGTCCTCCAGGGCGAGGAAGACCTTGTCGTCACCACTGCGCGAATAGCGGAAGTAGGCATCCTCGATGACGACGTTCCCGAGCATGGTGCCGAGCTGCCAGGTGCGGTTCACCGCATTCCACAAATCGTAGTCGCGGAACGCGACGAACGAGCTGTAGACGATGTCGTCGTGGAAGTCGAACAGTCCCTGCTGGAGCGTCTCCAGGTACTCGAAACGCTCCGTGGACCAGTTGCCGTCCCGAGCGGCGGCGATCAGCCGCCAGGCCATGATGTTGATCAGTTCGAGCGTGTTCGTCATGCCGCGCGAGTAGAGCGGGTCGATGAAGCCGGCCGCGTGCGAGGTCAGGCAGTACCGATCCCCGACGATCTGCTTGGCCGAGTACTGCAACCGGCCGGTGGAGACCCACGGCCGCACCGGCTTGGCGTCCTCGAACTGCCAGGCGATGTCCGGGAAGCGGTTCAGGAACCGGCGGAACTCCTCCTCCGGGGGGACGTCGGTCTTCGGGTGCACCCGCGGGTCGAGGGTCAGGCCGACGCTGACCAACGGGTTGAGCGAGTCCGGGTGGTTGTCGAACGGGATCACCCACATCCAGCCACCGTCGAAGACATGGTGCAGCGTGCCGTGGTGCCAGGGGTTCGGCTGGTCGTGGCCACGGCCGGCGGCCGGCGACCTGTCGTAGGGGCGTACCCCCATGAGATGGGTGAAGACGCTGCGCGAGTGCACCCGGGCCCGGGTGGGAATCTCGCGCAGCTCGAACTTGTCCGCCAGCGGCGAGCGGAAACCCCCGGCGTCCACCACGTAGCTGGCGCGGAACTCCTCGCCCCGGTCCGAGCGCAGCACGGCGCCCTCGTCCGGGTCGATCTCCACGTCGACCACCCGGGTGTTGAGCCGGGTGTGCGCGCCGTACTTCACCGCGACCTGGAACAGGTACATGTCCACGTCCTGGCGGAACAGGTGCGACTCGGTCCGCAGCATCGACGGCACGACCAACTGGTTGATCTGCTTCGGGTCCTGCGGCGAGCCCTCGCGGTGGTAGACGAAGCCGAAGTTCTGCTTGCGACCGCAGTTGCGGGACACGTGCTTCTGCACGCCGCGGAAGCTGGACAGCGGCTTGATCTCCGGCACGCCGTACCGGTCGGCGATGATCCTGGTCATACCGGACGTGAACGGGATCGTGGACTCCCCGATCGCGAACCGTGGGTGGGCGCCGGCGTCCAGCAGCAGCACCTTGACGCCGTTGCGGGCCAGCACCGCACCGAGCATGCCGCCAGCGATACCACTGCCGAGGATCGCCACGTCGTACCGGTCGTCGCGTCCCGATCCGGAACTGTCGAGCGGCAATCTTCTCACCTCCTTCTCGTCGGGAAACGGTGTGCGGGGGCCCGACGGCCGGCGGGCGTCAACCCGCCACCGCCATGTCCAGCACGATCTCTTCGGGCAGGTCCGCCCGGGTCTTGACGCCGAGCTTGCGGAACGTCCGGGTGAGGTGCTGCTCCACCGTGCTGACGGTGATGCACAGCCGGCGAGAGATCTCCCGGTTGGTGTGGCCGCGGGCGGCCAGTGCCGCCACCCGGCGTTCCGCCCCGGACAGCAGCGACAGCGCCGCCACCCGGCTCACCTGCTCGGCCGGGTCGGCGGGCTCGGACC
>NZ_JBFAMU010000482.1:0-3787 GCF_040656655.1 Micromonospora sp. NPDC049799 | reverse complement strand
CGGCGGCCCGGTCGTGGCCGAGCCGGTCCAGCAGCGCCACCACGTCGGCGGCCATGGCCCGCTTGGCGTACGTGGTGTGGTCCGGGGTGCTCGGCGGCTTCGAGGACCCGCCGTAGCCGCGCAGGTCCGGGCAGATGACGGTGTGCCGCGCGGCGAGCAGCGGCGCCACCCGGTGCCAGGTGGCGTGGGTACGGGGATGGCCGTGCAGCAGGACCACGGGTGGGCCGGAGCCGCCGTGGCGGACCCGCAGCCGCACCGGGCCGACGTCGATCTCGTCGAGCGCGAAACCGGGGAACATGTCTGCCCGCGTTGCCCGGCGGCCGACAGGCCGAAACGTCGCGCCTCGGTGCCCTTCCTTTCACGTCAGGGCGGTGCAGGCCGCCACGCCGGTGAGCAGGACCGCACCCAGCACCGCCTGGAGCAGCAGCGGCGGCCCGAGGTGCGACCAGAGCGTCGCCGTACGCGGGGTGAGCAACTGGCCGGTGGTGAGGTTGACGATCCGCTCGATCTTCGGCGGCAGGTCCGCGTCGCGCTGCCGGCGGAGCGTGATCTGGACATGGTCGGCGGGGTGCAGGGCGCTCTGCGGCAGGTGCCCGTGCAACTCGACCTCGACCAGCTGCCCGGCGGCGTCACGCAGCCGGACGGGAGTGACCAGGTACTCCGGACCCTTCTTCAGGTCCTTGAACGTCCGTCGCGTACCGGAGCCGGCACCCAGCAGCGAGCGCAGCAGGGTCACCAGCAGCCCGGCCACCCCGGCCGCCACCAGCACCGCCACCAGCACCGGCTGACCGATCCGCACCTCGCGGGGATAGCCGTCGAGCAACCGGACGATCCGCCCGGTGACCACCCGTCCGGTCGGGTGCGCGATCCGCCGGTATTGCAGGTCGCTGTCCATCTTCACCACCCAGAGTCCGGTTGTGTTCACCGATGGTATCGATCCTCCGGGTTGAACGACGTGAATGAACACTGGTCACGCGGCCGGAGAGGGGACTCGGGCGCCAGGTGACATCGTCGGTCGCGTGGGTAAGCGCAGGGCCGAGCTGGAAAGGGGTCGAGCATGCAGCTGTCCTTCCTGCGCCCGCTCTACGACCGACCCGGGCCGTGGTGCTCGGTCTATCTGGACGCGTCCGCGAACACCGAGGACGCCCACCCGGCGCTGGATCTGCGCTGGCGCGCGCTGCGCGACAAACTGCAGCAGAAGCGTGCCGACGCGGCGTCCATCAACGCCATCGAACGCGTGGTTCGGGGTCACGACCCGATGGCCGGCGACTATGGCCTGGCCGTGTTCGCCAGTCACGGCCGGGTGGTGCTGTCGGAGTACCTCTCCGCACCGCCCCTGCGGGATTTGGCCGCGTACAGCCCGCTGCCGCACGTGATGCCGCTGCTCGCCCAGCGGGGCGAGCAGGTGGCCTGGGTGCGGGTGCTGGCCGACCGGGCCGGCGGCGACGCGATGGCGGTGAGCGCCGGGGGTGTGCCCCGCCGTGCCCACGTGACCGGCCGCGAGGACTTCCAACTGCGTCGGGTGCAGCCCGGCGGTTGGTCGCAGTCCCGCTACCAGCGGGCGGCCATGGAGGCCTGGCACCACAACGCCGGTGACGTCACCGCCGCGACCGTGGAGCTGGCCGAGAAGGTCGGCGCCGAGGTGGTGGTGGTGGCCGGCGACATCCGGGCCACCGGCATGATCGCCGCCCAGATGCCGAATCGCTGGCAGGACCTGGTGGTCCGCACCGACGCCGGCTCCCGCGCCCTCGGCGCGGACCAGACCCTGCTGGACGACGTCACCGTGCAGACGATCGCCGAGGTGGCCGACCAGCGGATCACCGCCGCGCTGGACCGCTTCGGCATGCAGGAGGACGTCGGCGCCGGCCTGGACGCCGTCGTGTCGGCCCTGCAACGCAACCAGGTCGACACCATGCTCATCGTCGACGACCCGTCGGCCAACGGTGAGCTGTGGATCGGGCCGGAGCCGACCGAGATCGCGACCGACCCGGGCCAGCTCGCGGCCATGTCCGTGCCGGACCCGGCGAAGGTACGCGCCGACGCCGCCCTGGTCCGCGCGCTGGTCGGCACCGACGCCGAGCTGACCGTCCTCGGCCCGGACGAGGCCCCGGACCTGACCGACGGGGTGGGCGCGGTGCTGCGCTACGTCGACGAGTCCACGCCGGGGCGGGGTAATGGCTGAGCGTACCGTCGCCGACCTGGTGGTCGACCGGCTGCGGGCCTGGCGGGTACCGCGGGCCTTCGGTTACCCCGGCGCGGCCATCGCGCCGGTGGTCGCCGCCCTCGACGCCTCGGGCGGGGACCCGGCGTTCGTCCCCGCCCGGCACGAGGAGACCGCGTCGTTCATGGCCACCGGGCACGCCAAGTTCACCGGCGGCATCGGGGTCTGCCTCGCCACCCAGGGCCCCAGCGCGGTCCAACTGCTCAACGGTCTGTACGACGCGAAGCTGGACAGCAAGCCGGTGGTGGCGATCGTCGGCGAGGACGTCTCCGGTCCACTCGGCGGCGCCCACCAGGAGATCGGCCTGAGCCGGCTGTTCGGCGACGTGTGCAACCAGTTCGTCCGGTACGGACGGGACCCCGCGCACGTCCCGAGCCTGCTCGACCAGGCGTTCCGCACCGCCGCGGCGACCCGCAGCCCGGTCTGTGTGGTGCTGCCCATCCAGTTGCTGGAGGCGCCGGCGCCCGACCTGCCACTCCAGTCGGCGGGCGTGCTCACCGCCACTCCGGGCGTGCCGCTGGCCCGGGTGCTGCCGCACGACGTGGACCTGGACGCCGCGGCGCAGATGCTGGCCACCGGCCAACGCATCGCGATCCTGGTGGGGCAGGGTGGCCGGGACGCCGAGGACGAGATCATCGCGCTGGCCGACCGGCTGGGCGCCGGGCTGGCCACCTCGCTGCTCGGCAAGCCGGTGCTGGACGAGCGGCTGCCCTTCCACACCGGGGTGCTCGGCGAGGTGGGCACGCCCGCGGCGGCCGAGCTGATGGGCGGCTGCGACACGTTGCTGCTGGTCGGCACGAACGACCCGTGGACCGACTACTACCCGATGCCCGGTCAGGTCCGCACGATTCAGATCGACATCGACGGGCGGCGGATCGGCACCCGCTACCCGGTGGACGTCCCGCTGGTCGGCGACGCCGCCGAGACGCTCCGCGCGCTGCACGCCCGGGTCCCGGACCGGCCCAACCCGACGTGGCGCGCCACCGTGGAGAACTCCGTGGATCGGTGGCGTCTCGAGGCCGCCGACCGGGCCGCCGCGCCCGCCGAGCCGATCAACCCGCAGCTGGTGCTCCAGGAACTGTCCGTCCGGCTGCCGCGCACCGGGGCGGTGGCGGTCGACGTCGGTTCCGTCCTCTACTGGTACGCCCGCCACCTGGAGCTGCCACCGGGGGTCAACGCGCAGCTCTGCGGCACCCTCGGGTCGATGGGCTGCGCCCTGCCGTACGCGGTCGCGGCCAAGCTGGCCGACCCGGGCCAGCCGGTGATCGCACTGGTCGGCGACGGCGCCATGCAGCTCAACGGCCTCGCCGAGCTGATCACCGTGTCGCACCACTGGCAGGAGTGGCAGGACCCGCGGCTGGTGGTGCTGGTCCTCAACAACCGGGACCAGTCCGGGATGGGCGGCGGGCGGCCGACGAGCGACCCGTCCCGGCGCCGCCCCGACGTGCCGTACGCCGGCTGGGCCCGGCTGCTCGGGCTGCACGGCGTACGCGTGGACCGGCCCGAGCTGGTCGGCGCCGCCTGGGACGAGGCGCTCGCCGCCGACCGCCCCTGCGTCGTCGAGGC
>NZ_JBFAMU010000481.1:0-3789 GCF_040656655.1 Micromonospora sp. NPDC049799 | reverse complement strand
GACCCCTGGCACACCCTCCTCACCAACACCGCCCACCTCCACACCCACACCACCCACCCCATCACCTGGACCCGGCTACTCCCCCCACCCCACACACAGGCAAGCCCACCCACCTACCCCTTCCAGCAGCGGCACTACTGGCTCACCGCCACCCCCGCCACGGACACCCACCACCTCGGACTGCGACCCAGCACGCACCCGATCCTGCCGGCGGCCCTGGAACTGGCCGGTACGCCGGACGTGGTCCTGACCGGTCGGCTGGGCGTCGGCGAGCAGGCTTGGCTGGCCGGGCACCGGTTCCTGGGGACAGTGCTGCTGCCGCCGACCGCGACGCTGGACCTGGCCCTGCACGGGGCGAAGCAGGTGGGGTGCGACCAGGTCGACGAGCTGACCGTCTGGGAACCGGTTGCGCCGCCGCCGCAGGGGCACGTGCGGGTCCAGGTGACCGTGACCGCACCCGACGAGTCCGGGCGGCGGCTGATCACGATTCATATGGGGACGTCGGCCGACGGCGACGCGGAGGTGGTGTGGCGGCGACACGCCACCGGGTCGCTGTCCATGTCGGGCGCCCCGGCGCCCCGTCCCGATGCCGCCTGGCCGCCATCGGGGTGGACGGCGGTCGACCTGGCCGCGCTGCGGGAGCGGGTGGCGGCGGCCGGTGGTGAGCCGGGCACCGGGTGTCCGTCCGCCGGCTGGCGGCGCGACACGGAATTCGCCGCGGAGGTACGCGTCGACAGCGGGGACGGTCACGTCCTGCACCCGACGCTGCTGGCCGCCGCGCTGCGGATGGTCGCGCCCGAGGCGGCCGGTGGCGACGACACCGTGGCGTTGCCGATGACCTGGTCCGGCGTACGGCTGCACGCGACACCCGCGACCGATCTGCGGGTCCGGCTGCGCCGGGAGGGCGCGGACGGGTACGCGCTGCTGGCCACGGACCCGGCCGGCTCTCCCGTGCTGTCGGTGGCCAAGGTGGAGTTCCGGCCGGTACGGGTCGACGACCTGGCCGACCGGGCCACCGCCCAGGGGCAGGTGTGGCGCTTGGGCTGGGCGCCGGTGACGCTGCCGGCGGGTCCCGCCGCCACTGACGGATGGGTGACCATCGGCGAGCCGGTGCCAGGCTGGGAGGTGCCCTGCCAGCCCGACCTGGACGCCCTCCGCGACGCCGTCACCGCCGGGGAGATCACCGCCCCCGAGCAGGTCATCGTGCCGCTACCCGATCACCGCACCAGCGACGAGGTGGACGTCCCGGTGGCCGTGCACCAGGCCACCGTTCAGCTCCTGCACACGCTCCAGGCGTTCCTCACCGACCCGACCTACGCCGGCACGCGCCTGACCGTCCTCACCACCGGCGCCGTGACCACCGGCGACCAGGACCAGCTGACCAACCTGCCGGCCGCCACCTGCTGGGGTCTGGTCCGGACCGCACAGACCGAACATCCCGACCGGATCACCCTCGTCGACACCGACCTGGACAGCCTGCGCGTCCTGCCCGTCGCCGTCGCCAGTGGCCAGCCGCAACTGGCCCTTCGGGCCGGCAGACCCTTCACCGCCCAACTGATCCCCGACGCCACACCGCCGGCGGCCACCCGCCCCCGGCCGGTCCCGGAACACCGACCCTTCGACTCCGACGGCACCACGCTCATCACCGGCGGCAGCGGCACCCTCGCCCGACACACCGCCACCCATCTCGCCACCCACCACGGCCTACGCCACCTGCACCTGGTCAGCCGCCAAGGCCCCCGTCATCCGGCGGCACCGGCGCTCGTTCACCAGCTCACCGGCCTCGGCGCCACCGTCACCGTCACCACCTGCGACACCACCAACCGGGGGGAGCTCGCCGAGGTGATCGGCGACATCGACCGGACCCCGCACCCCCTCGGCGCGGTCATCCACACCGCCGGCAGCCTGCACGACGCCACCCTGACCAACCTCACCCCCGACCAGCTTCACCCGGTCCTGAACCCCAAGGTCGACGCCGCCTGGCACCTGCACACCCTCACCCGCCGGCACCGGTTGACCCACTTCCTCCTCTACTCCTCCGTCGCCGCCACCCTCGGCACCGCCGGCCAGGCCAACTACGCGGCCGCGAACTCCTTCCAGAACGCCCTCGCCCACCATCGACACGTGCTCGGGCTGCCCGCCACCAGCCTCAACTGGGGCTACTGGACCGACACCAGCACCCTCACCGCCCACCTCCATGAGGGGGACCGCCAACGCCTCAAGGACACCGGCATCGCGCCGCTGTCGACCATCCACGCCCTCACCCTGCTGAACACCGCACTCAGCACCGATCACCCCGACCCCGTCACCGCCCACCTCAGCCCCGGCAACCTCCCCGCACACCTCACCCGGTCCACCACCGTCGCTCCCGCCGCCGCACCCGGCCGGTGGTCCGACCTGCTGCGCGACCGGGACGGCGCGGAGGTGCGGCGCACGTTGGCGGAGCTGATCCGCGAGCTGTTGGCGAAGGCACTCGGGCACGCCGACGCGTCGGGGATCGGGGAGAACCGGGGCTTCCTGGAGCTGGGCTTGAACTCGCTGACCGCGCTGGAGTTCCGCAACCAGCTCAGCCGGCTCACCGGCCGGCCGCTGCCCGCCACCGTCGTCTTCGATCACCCGACCCCGGTCGCGCTGGCCGCGTACCTGGCGGAGCAGCTGACGCCGCGCCAGCCCGACCCGGCCGAGCTGGCACTGGCCGAGCTGGACCGGCTGGAGAGCGCGGTACGGGCGTTGAACGGCGACGCCTCGGACGGGCGGGACGCCCTGGTCAGCCGCCTGCAAGGGCTCCTGCACCAGCTCACCGGCCCGGAGCCGGAACCGGCGACGTTCGCCGCCGACATCCTCACGGCCACGCCGGAGGAGCTGTTCCACCTGCTCGACCAGGACCTGGACGTTGAACTCACGCAGCTCGATCTCACCGGTGAGGTGGCCACGGATGGCGAATGAGGAGAAGCTGGTCGCGTACCTCAAGCGAGCCACGGCGGACCTGTACCAGACCCGCCAGCGCCTGCAGGAGGTGGAGGAACGCGCCCGGGAGCCGATCGCGATCGTCGGGATGGCGTGCCGCTACCCGGGCGGAGTGAGCTCCCCGGAGGAGCTGTGGCGGCTGCTCGCCTCCGGCAGCGACGCGATCGGCGACTTTCCCACCGACCGGGGCTGGGACCTCGCCACCCTCTACGACCCCGACCCGGACACCCGGGGCACCACGTACGTCCGGGAGGGCGGCTTCCTCTACGACGCGGGCGACTTCGATCCGGGATTCTTCGGGATCAGCCCCCGGGAGGCGCTAGCCACCGATCCGCAGCAGCGCCTGCTGCTGGAAGCCGCCTGGGAGGCCGTCGAGCGGGCCGGCATCGACCCGACCAGCCTGCGTGGCAGCAGCACCGGCGTGTTCACCGGGGTGGTCGCCCAGGACTACGGCCCCCAACTGCACGAGCGGCACCAGGCGCCGGAGGGGATCGAGGGCTACCTGCTCACCGGCAACACGTCCAGTGTGGTCTCCGGGCGGGTGGCGTACGTGCTGGGGCTGGAGGGGCCGGCCGTCACGGTGGACACGGCGTGCTCGTCGTCGCTGGTGGCGCTGCACCTGGCGGCGCAGGCAATCCGGAACGGGGAGTGCGACCTGGCGTTCGCGGGCGGGGTGGCGGTGATGACCACGCCGGACAACTTCGTGGAGTTCGCCCGGCAGCGGGGGCTCCGGAAGGTCGACGGACAACCCGTCCTGACCGGTGCCGTGGTCGGTCACCGTGCAGTGGATGACGTCGCCGCGCCGGACGAGCTGGAGATGGC
>NZ_JBFAMU010000480.1:0-3811 GCF_040656655.1 Micromonospora sp. NPDC049799 | reverse complement strand
CCCCGACCGCTCCCCCGCCGACCGGCGCCGTCGCACCGACTCCGTCCCCGACGCCGTCGCCGACCACCGCGCCGTCGAGCGCGGTCCCCCGACCGTCGGTCTCCGTGCCCGCGACGACCGCTCCGGCGGCGTCGCGGCCCGGCACGGTCACCATCGAGCTGTGGTACGTCCGCGACGGGCACATCGCGCCGACCCGGCGTACCCGTCCGGCGACCGTGGCGACGTCGGGGCTGGCGCTGGCCGAACTGGCCGCCGGGCCGACGGCGGTGGAGGCGGACGCCGGCCTGGCCACTCTCCTGCCGGCCGCCCTCGGCATCACCCGGATCGCCGACGGCGTCGCGGTGGTGGGCGCGGTGCCGGGCGACGGCGACGACCGGGTACGGCGGCTCACCGAGGCGCAGGTGGTGTACACGCTGACCCAGTTCCCCACGGTGCGGCGGGTCCGCTTCGGCGCGGGACCGCCGGTCGGCCGCCCGGAGTACGCCGACCTGCTGCCGCCCATCGTGGTGACCGCCCCGGCGATCGGCCAGCGGGTCAGCACCCCGGTCGTCGTGACCGGCACCGCCGACGTGTTCGAGGCGACGGTCAGCGTGCGCGTGCTCGACGCCGGAGGCCGCGAGGTGGGCACCGCGTTCACCACCGCCACCTGCGGCACCGGCTGCCGGGGCGCCTTCCGGGTCACGGTCGGCTACCGCGTCGGCCGGGATCAGGTCGGCACCGTGGAGGCGTACGAGGTGTCCCCCGCCGACGGTTCCCGAACCAAGGTCGTGGCGGTGCCGGTGCTGCTGGTCGGCTGAGGCCCGTTCAGCGGTACGAAACGTATCCGTTTCCGCAAGACGATGCGACGCTCCTCATAAAACGCTGAGAACGACGCCCACCCTCAACTAGGGTCAGTACGACATCGTTTCATCGGGGGTGTGCGATGCAGGTCGGCAGACGGTGCGGTGCGGACGCGGTGGTGCCGGCGGCACGCGGCGCGGGTGGGGCGGACCTGCTGACCACCGTGATCGACCTGCTGCGCGAGGTCGGCTACGACCGGATGACCATCGACGCGGTCGCCGCCCGGGCACGGGTCAGCAAGGCCACCATCTACCGGCACTGGCCCGGCAAGGCGGAGCTGGTCGCCGACGCCCTGCGGCAGCGGCAGACCCGGGTGCACACCCCACCGGACACCGGCTCGCTCCGCGGAGACCTGCTGGAGCTGCTGCGGGCCACCGCCGCGATCTGCGTCGCCGACGCCGACCTCATGCAGGCGCTGACCTTCGCGATGCGCACCAGTCCCGAGCTGGAGCGGCTCATCCGCCACCACGTCATGCCGGCCGGCCGGGTGGCCAGCACCGCCGTCCTGGTCCGCGCCGCCGCCCGTGGCGAGATCCCGCCCGAGGCCGGCGAGCGCGACCTGTTCCACGACCTCGCTCCGGCGCTGACCATGTCCCGCGTCCTCGCGCACGGGCTGCCCGCCGACGACGAGTTCCTCACCCAGGTCGTCGACCAGGTGCTGATCCCCGTGCTCTGCCACCGCAGCCCGCAGACCTGACCACCTCGCACACTCACGGAAGGCACGACATGCCTGGAACCACCTCGACCATGCCCGGTGGGCCGGACGCCGAGGTCTCACCGTCCACGCCCCACCCACGGCGCTGGATCGCTCTCGCGGTCATCGCGATCTCCCAGCTGATGGTGGTGCTCGACGCCACCATCGTGAACATCGCGCTCCCGCAGGCCCAGGCCGACCTCGGCATCTCCAACGCCGACCGGCAGTGGGTCGTCACCGCGTACACCCTGACCTTCGGCGGCCTGCTGCTGCTCGGCGGCCGGATCGCGGACTACTGGGGCCGCAAGCGCACGTTCCTGGTCGGCATGGTCGGCTTCGCGATCGCCTCCGCCATCGGCGGCCTGGCCACCACCGGCGGCATGCTCTTCGCGGCCCGTGCGCTTCAGGGCGCGTTCGGCGCGTTGCTCGCCCCGGCCTCGCTGGCGCTGCTCACCGTCCTTTTCACCCAGGCCACCGAGCGGGCGAAGGCCTTCGCGGTGTACGGGGCGATCGCCGGCGGTGGCTCCGCCGTCGGCCTGCTGCTCGGCGGTGTGCTCACCCAGTACGCCGACTGGCGCTGGTGCCTGCTGGTCAACATCCCGATCGCCGCCGTGGCGCTGTTCGCCGCCATCCCGCTGGTGCCGGAGAGCCGGGCGCACGGCAACACCCGCTACGACGTGCCCGGCGCCGTCGTGGTCACCGCCGGCCTGGTGTCCCTCGTGTACGGCTTCACCAGGGCCGCCGAGGACGGGTGGGACGCCACCGCCACCATCGGGTTCATCGCGGCCGGCGTGGTGCTGCTCGCCGCGTTCGTGGTGATCGAGATGCGCTCGTCGCACCCGCTGCTGCCGCTGCGGATCCTGCTCGACCGCAACCGGGGCGGGTCCTACCTCACCTCCACCCTGGTCGGTGCCGGCCTGTTCGGCGCGTTCCTCTTCCTCACGTTCTACTTCCAGAACAGCCTCGGCTACACGCCGCTGGAGGCCGGTCTCGCCTCACTGCCGATCACCCTCGGCGTGCTGATCGCCGCCGGCGTGGCCAGCCAGCTGATGCCCCGGATCGGTCCCAAGCCCCTGATGCTGGCCGGCACGGTGCTGGCCGCCGCGGCCATGCTGTCACTGACCCGGATCGACCTGGACACGTCCTTCCTGGCGCACCTGCTGCCCGCCCAGGTGCTGCTGGGTCTCGGGCTGGGCTTCACGTTCGTGCCGCTGTCCAGTCTCGCCCTGGTCGGGGTGCCCGAGCACGACGCGGGCGCGGCCAGCGCGACGCTGAACGCCACCCAGCAGATCGGCGGCTCGCTGGGCACCGCGCTGCTCAACACCTTCTTCACCAGCGCGGTGACCGCGTACCTGGCCAGCCGCGTCCCGAACCAGGCCACGGCGGCGCAGGCGCAGATCGAGGGCTACACGGTGGCGTTCGCCTGGGGTGCCGGGCTGATCCTGCTCGCCGGTGTGGCCACCCTGGTGCTGGTCAAGGTGCGCAAGGACGAGATCCCGTCCGGCGGCGCGGTGCACGTCGGCTGACGCTCGACTCCGACCGCTCCCGTGGCCGCCGACCCCGTACCGGGTCGGCGGCCACGCGCCGTTGCGCCCGGCCGAGGTCAGCCGGCGTCCGGGTAGCGGCAGGCGGACCGTCCGGCCGCCGCCCGCTGCTCCCCGTCCAGGACCGTCGGGACCGTGCGGCCGTCGCGGCGCACCGACCGGGCGTCCAGCACCTCCGTCGGTCCCTGGCCGCCCAGGCACGCCACGGCGACCACCGGCACCGGATCCGCCCCGGTCACCGGTGGCACCGCCCAGTCGACGTCGGTGCCCGCGGCGGCGTCGACGAGGGCGATCTGGTGCCACCGCCGGGTGTCCGGCAGCGCGGAATCCGCGGGGAACCGGGCGGCGAACCCCACGACGTCCACGCGCGGGCCGGCGGCGGCGAGCCGCACCCGCCCCTTCGCCGCGGGCCGCACCGTCAACCCGATCGCCGCCGGTGGCGGCAGTCCCTCGTGGCAGGTCCCCGGGCCCATCCCGGCCGGGGGCAGGCCGTGCACCAGCGCGGAGGTCAGCACGCCGCCGTCGGGCAGCCGGTACCACCGCACGTCCGGGGTTCCGGCCGTACCGTCGATCAGCTTCTCCCCCAGGCAGTAGCCCACGAGCCCGATCCGGCAGCCGGGCGGGACCGTGTAGAGCACCGGGTGGTCCCGGGCCGGGCCGCGCCGGACGTGGACGCCGCTGCCGTACGTCTCGGCGGTGAAGGCGGCCGACGCGTCGGGGCCGGGTGGGCACC
>NZ_JBFAMU010000479.1:0-3813 GCF_040656655.1 Micromonospora sp. NPDC049799 | reverse complement strand
CCACCAGCCCCATCAACACCGGGCTAGGAGTCGGAGATGATCGACGGCATGGACTTCGAGGAGTTCGACCAGCACGTCCAATCACTACGAGCCCGTTGCGGTGCACCCCCGGCAGGCCACCGCCCCGGGTGACCGCCTCGACCCGGGCGTCGCGCACCGACAGCCGCAGGGCGATCCAGACCGTCCGGTGGGCGGCCGGCGGCGCGCCCGGGGCCGGGAACCAGACCAGCGTGTGCGACACCACCTGGCAGCGGGTGACCGGCCCGTTGAACTCCGCCAGCACCCGCAGGGCCCGGTCGACCAGGGCGGCCTCCACCGGTCCGGCCGCTGCGCCGGTGGCCCCGTGCAGGGCCACCGCCGCGAACCAGCCGTGGGCGTCCTGCCCGATGCCGAGCCGGGTGCCCCGGTCGGTCAGCTCGGTCACCGTCAGCTCGGGGGCCAGCGGCGCTAGTCGCGGGTCGGCGACCGTCCCGGCCGCCACGCCCCGCTTCGCCCGGTCCCGTCGGCGGCGCAACCGCCGGCGCAGCAGCAGGTCCTCGTACCACCAGCGCCCGCCCCGGCGGGCGAACACCGCGACCGCGACCAGTACGGCGGCCATGGCCACGGCGCCCAGCAGCCAGACCGGGCCGGCGGTGGCCGCCCAGACGGCCAGGACGCACAGCTCCAGTACGACCAGCTGCCCCACCACCAGCGGGCCGAGCCGTCCCCGCCGGCCGGCCGGGTCCGCCGAGACGGCCGGCCGCTCCTTGCCGAGGGGCGGCTGCGGTGCCGGACGACCCGGCGACTGCGCCGTCGGACGACCGGGCGGCGCCTGAACCTGCGTCATCGGTGCTGTCCCTTCTGGACGGTTGAGCCGCCGGGTGGCGGCCGGCCGCGGGCGGCGGTCCCGCCGGCCCGTCACCGGCCCCTTATCGTAGGGAAGCCCGCGGCGCCGGTACGACCTGCTCGCCGCGCACCCACCCCGCCGGAGGTAAGTCATGCGGACCCGCCGCGACCAGGTGCAGGCGTACCGCTTCGTCACCCGCCGGATCGTCTCGGCGCTGCTCTCGGGCGACCCCGAGACCAGCAACCTGCCGATGCGGCGACTCGGCATGGCGGTCTTCGGCAGCGCGATCGCCGCGGCGGTGGTGCTCGGCGTCGTCGGCGCGTACGGGCAGCTCACCGGCAACACCGCCCCGCTGGAGGAAAACACCCTCGTCATCGAGCGGGAGACCGGGGCGACGTACGTGTTCGTCGAGGGGCGGCTGCACCCGACGGTGAACTACGCCTCCGCCCGGCTGATCCTGAACGTCGCGGACCCGGAGGTCCGGACGATGTCCCAGGCGTCGATCCGGGACCGGCCGCGCGGCCGGACGGTCGGCATCGTCGGCGCACCGGACGCGCTGCCGGACCGGAAGTCCCTCACCGGGCTCCCGTGGTCGGTCTGCGACGTCCCGGACCCGGCCGATCCCCGCCGCTCCCGCACCCGCGTGGTGATCGACCGACCTCTCCCCGGCGGCCGGCCGCTCGGCGACCGCGCGGTGCTGGTGCAGGTCGACGGCGAGCGGCACCTGCTCACCGGCGACTCCCGGCTGCGGGTGGTCGGCGGCGACGCCACGCTCGCCGCGCTGAAGATGGCCGGGGCGCCCGTCCTCGGTCTCGGCCAGCAACTGCTCAACGCGGTGCCGGCCGGCCCGGCGCTGCGGGAACCACGCGTCCCCGACGACGGCGAGCCCAGCGAGGTCCGCGTCGGTGCCGGCGAGGCCCGGATCGGCCAGGTGTTCCGGGCCGCCGGCCAGCACTACGTGCTCACCCGCGACGGGCTCGTGTCCGTCGGCGAGGTCAGCGCGCTGCTCCTGCTGCGGGACGGCGGTACGGTCGGCGACATCACGCCGGAGCAGGCGGGTCAGGTCCTGGCCGACGAGCGGGTCGAGGAGCCCGGCCTGCCGCAGGCCCTGCCCGCCCTGCACCCGGTGGACCCGGGTGCGACGGCGCTCTGCGCGACCTACCGGGCCGGCGCCGACGGTGGGCCGCCCACCACCACGCTGGAGGTCTTCGACCGGGCCCCGGCCGAGCTGACCTCCGACGCGTCCGGCCCGGTGCCGGTCCGCCAGTCCGCCCGGGACGGCGTCCGTACGGTCGAGGCGGTGCTGCTGCCCGGCGGCAAGGGTGTGCTCGCCCAGGCCGCGCCGGGGGCCGGTGGCAGCGGCGTGGCCGCGCCCGGCACGACGGTGTACCTGATCGGCGCGGACGGGATCCGGCATCCACTCGGCCCCGGGGCGCTGACCGCACTCGGCTACGAGGGGGTCACCCCGCTGGCCGTACCGGCGTCGTTGCTGGCGCTCGTCCCGACCGGGCCCACCCTGAGCCGCGACGAGGCGCTGGCACACTTCGAGCCGGGCGGCGCGGCACCGGAACCCGGCACCACCACCCCGACCCCCTCGCCCTCGCCCTCGCCGGGCGAGTCGACGTCCACCGGGGACTGAGCGTGCGCACCGACCGTCCCACGGCGACCGACGGAGGGTCGCCGGGGTAGCGGCGGTCGACTAACCTGTGCCTCGCCAACCGTTGTAGGAACGACGTACGGGGATGCTGCCATGACCGGGCGCACGACAGTGGACCTGATGTCCCTCGAGGACTTCCACCGGACCTTGACCCATCGGCTGGCCGAGGCGGAGCGGGCCCTGCGGAAGCTCAACACCGAGATGCAGTGCCGGCCCCCGGCCCTCGGATCGTTCGCCGACGCCACCGACAACGCCCGCCGGTACTCCCAGATCCACCAGGTCTACGTCGACCGTGTCGACCGGCTGCGCACCGCCGTGCAGGCGGCGCAGACCGCGACCGCCACCATCCTGGCCAGCTACCGCACCACCGAGGCGCGGAACGCGGCCAACTCCGCCGACATCGCCGCCGCCCTGCGCGGGGTGGACGAGGCGATGGCCCGCGAGGAGGACCCTCGTGTCTGACTACACGCACAAGTACCAGGGCGTCAGTCACCAGGCGCTCTATGACGGCGTGATGGCCGGTGAGCCGGGCCAGATCGACGGCGTGGCGGCGCAGTGGACGGCACTCAAGGGCATCGTCGACGACCTCGGCCACCAACTCGACGCCGACCTCGGCAAGCTCGCCAACACGTGGACCGGCATGGCGGGGCAGGAGTTCCAGGCCCGGCTGTCCCACATCGTGACCTACGCCGACTCGCTCGGCACCGGCATGTCCTACGTCGGCCGGGGTCTGACGATGATGGCCGAGGATCTGCGCACCGCCCGCGGGCAGGCGGAGAGCCCGGCTGAGACCGACGACCACGACCGGGCGCTGTCCGGCGCCGCGAAGGGCGCGGTCTTCGGTGTTCCGGGCGCCGTGGTCGGCGCGGTGCTCGGGCACCAGCAGGACGAGGCGGAGCGCGAGAAGGCGCACCAGCGGATGGTCAAGGTCGTCGCCAACCTGGCCGCCGGCTACGACTTCTCCGCGTACGACCACCTGGTTCCCCCGCCGCCGCCGGACCCGGAGACGCCGGGCGGGGTGGGCTCGCCCTCGTCGACGCCGCGTGGCGGTCCGGGTGTGGACTCGCCGACGGCCGCCCCGGTGGGCGGCGGTGGCATCGCACGGACGGGTGGCGCCACGGTGGCCGCACCGGACCGGCCCGCCTCCGGGCCGGGCTTGGGTTCCGGGGCGGGTGCGGGTTCCGGGGCGGATGTCCCGGGTACGGCCGGCACCGGCACGGCGGGCACGGGTGTTCTCGGGGCCGCGCCGGTCACCGCCGGCACCACGGGCACGTCGCTCGCCGGGGCGGACCCGCTGCTCGGCGGCGCGCTGCTCGGCGGCGCGGTGGCC
>NZ_JBFAMU010000478.1:0-3815 GCF_040656655.1 Micromonospora sp. NPDC049799 | reverse complement strand
TGGACGTTGTGCACCCGGTGGAGGTAGGCGCGGTCGCGGCCGCCGCGGTCGCCGGTTGGCGGGCCGGGGGGGGCCCGGAGCTGGTCGAGGCCCGCACCTACCGCTTCGACGCGCACCACACCTTCGAACACGCCGTACGCCTGGACTACCGCCCGCCGGACGAGGTGGCCCGGGGCCGGTCCCGGGACCCGGTGGAGATCGCCGGGGCGCGGCTGGCCGACGCCGAGCGGGCGGCGGTGGACGCCGAGGTCGAGGCCACCCTCGACGCGGCGGTCGAGTTCGCCCTGGCCAGCGCCGAGCCGGACCCGGCCGACGCGCTGGCGTACCTGTACGCCAGCGGGTTGACCGCCCGGGGAGGTGGCTAGATGCCGAAGCTGTCGTACCGCCGGGCGCTGACCCGGGCGCTCGCCGACGAACTGGCCCGGGACCCGGACGTGTTCCTGCTCGGCGAGGACATCCGGGTCGCCGCGTCCAACGTCACCGCCGGGCTGCTCAAACGGTTCGGGCCCGACCGGGTGCTCGACACCCCGCTGTCGGAGCAGGCGTTCACCAGTTTCGCCACCGGGGCGGCGCTGGCCGGGATGCGGCCGGTGATCGAGTTCCAGATCCCGTCGCTGCTGTTCCTGGTGTTCGAGCAGATCGTCAACCACGCGCACAAGTTCCCGCTGATGACCGGCGGGCAGTGCGCGGTGCCGGTGACCTACCTGGTGCCCGGCTCCGGTTCCCGTACCGGGTGGGCGGGGCAGCACTCCGACCACCCGTACAGCCTCTTCGCCCACGTCGGGGTGACCACCGTCGTGCCGGCCACCCCGGCCGACGCGTACGGCCTGCTGGTGTCGGCGGTGCGCTGCGACGACCCGGTGGTGGTGTTCGCGCCGGCCGGGGCGATGGAGCTCCGCGCCGACGTCGACCTCGCCGGGCTGGCCCCGGTGCCGCTGGGCCGGGGACGGGTGCACCGCTTCGGCGACGACGTGACCGTGGTGGCCGTCGGCCACCTCCTGCACGACGCCCTGGCCGTCGCCGACGACCTCGCCGACCAGGTGTCGGTGGAGGTGTTCGACCCGCGCACGCTGTACCCGTTCGACACCGACGGCCTGCTGGAGTCGGTGTCGCGCACCGGCCGGCTCGTGGTGGTCGACGACTCCAACCGGTCCTGCGGCATCGCCGGGGAGGTCATCGCCACCGTGGTCGAGCGGGTGCGCCTGGTCGCGCCGCCGCGCCGGGTGACCCGCCCGGACGGGGCGGTGCTGCCCTTCGCCCCGGCGCTGGACCGTGCCGTGCAGCCGGGCCGCGAGCAGCTGCGATCCGCGATCCAACACGTGATGAAGGACGGGTGAGACATGCTCGACGTCGACTACCGCTGGCCGTCGGCCGCACGGGCCTGGCTGGACCTGCCCGCCGACGTCCGCGCCGACATGGTGACCGCCGGGGCGCAGTCCTGGCAGGAGATCTTCGACGGGCGGGCCACGTACAACAAGCAGTGGCGGCTGGCCCGGCCGCCGGTGATGGACGAGACGTCGCTCGGCGTGCTCAACGCCGTCTGCGACCGGCTGGCGCAGTTGATCTTCGAGGCGTGCCGGCGGCGTGCCGGCACGGCGGGGGAGCTGCGGCGGCTGCTGGGTGTGCCGGACGGGGAGACCCGGCTGCTGGACGACGACGAGCCGCTGACCGAGGCCCTGCTGGAGGCGTTCCGCCCGGACGTCCTGCTCTCCGACGGGCTGCCCCGCGTCGTGGAGTACAACATCGACTCGAGCCTCGGTGGCGCGTTCGACGCGGACACCACCGTCCGGCGGTTCGTCGAGGTCTACCGGCGGCGCGGCCTCACCGACCGGATCCGCCTGGAGGCGGCGCCGTCCGCGGTGGACCGCCGGTTCGCGGCGATCCGCTCCGGGCTGAGCCTGCCGGAGGGGGCGCGGGTCGCGATGCTGCTCGACTTCGACGCCGAGTACCCGGGACTGGACGACCCGGAGCGGTTCATCCGGGTGCTGGCGCCGGTGGTCGAGCGGGCCACCGCGTTCGGCCTGGACCTGGTCATCGCCCCGGTCTCCCAGTTGACGGTGGACGACCGGTCCCACCTGGTCGCGCGCGGCGCCCCGGTCGACGGGGTGTTCCGGCTGTTCGTGCCGAACCGGGTCACCCCGAGCGCGGGGGTGGACGCCCTGGAGACCGCCCTCGCCGCCGGCACCGTGCCGATGTGGGTCTCCGCCGCCGCGTGGCTGATCGCCAACAAGGCGGCCTTCGCGTGGCTGTGGGACGACGCCGACTCCCTGCCCACGGTCGACCGGGACCTCGTGCACCGGTACGTGCCGCGCACCTGGACGCTCACCCCGGACCTGCTCGACCGGGCCGTCGCCGACCAGCGTGACCTGGTGTCGAAGCCGGCGGACGGCTCGGCCGGGGTGGACGTGCTGATCGGCCGGGAGTGCGACGCCGACACGTGGCGCGACGGGGTGCGCCGGGCGGCCGAGCGGGGCGGTTTCATCCTCCAGCAGTACGTGCGGGCCGACGACGTCCCGCTGGACTTCGTGCACATCGAGACCGGCGAGACGGTGTCGGCGGACGTCCCGTACAGCATCGCGCCGTACCTGTTCGGCCGCGAACCGGCCGGGGCCTGCATCCGCACCGGCTTCCCCGGCTGCGACGCCGTCCTGAACCTGGCCCGCGGCGTCCTCCTCTCCGGCCTCCTGGTGACCGACTGACCTCTCCGCTGCCGACCACCCACCCTGCCGCCCGCCCTTCGGGCTGTTGATCAAGGGATTTGCGTCACGCGACACCAGTACCGGTGGCGCGAACCCCTTGATCAACAGGGTGGCCGGGGCGGGCGGCGGGGTGGGCGCCGAGGGCGCGGAGGGTTTCCGCCGTTGCTATGGCGTCGCTGCGGGCGCTGCCGTGGCGACCGTCGCTGCTGTAGATGGACGGGTCGGCCGTTTGCGGATGGTCGGTCAGGTGGACGTGGACGGTGCCGAGCCGGTCGGCCAGGGCGCGGGTGTGCGCGGCCAGGCGGCGCATGCGTTCGCCGAGGCCGGCTCGGACCTTCTCCGGCACGGCGGGGCTGTGCGAGACGTCGAACATGCCGACCGTGATCACGTCGGCGCCGGCCGCCTGCAGCGCCTCGACCATGGCGGTCAGCTCGGCGTCGACCGCGGCCGGGTCGTACGCCGGGCGGAACGCGTCGTTGCCGCCGCACACCACCAGTGCGAGGTCCGGCCGGAACTCCAGTGCCGGGGCCAGCTGGGTGGTGCGTACCTCGTGCGCCCGCAACCCGCGCAGCCCGAGGTTGAGGTACGCCAGCTCGGGGCGTACGGCCCGGAGCTCGGCGGCGATCCGGTCGGCCCACTGCACGTCCGGGTAGCCCGGCACCGGCTCGCACAACCCCTCGGCCACGCTGTCACCCAGCACCACGAACCGCCGCCACGGGTGGTCGCGCAGCAGCGCCGCGCTCTCCCCGGGGCGCAGGCACCACGGATCGGTCGCTTCGATCGACGTCGACGGCATGCCGGCACGCTAGCGGACACCCGGCGACGCGTCGATCGTCCGATCGGGACAGCGTATCGACTTGCGCCCCTTTACCTGCCGGCTGACCAGTGTAAATATGTGTCCATCGATCGACAGACCGTCGGTCCCGCCCTCCCCGGGAGGAACGCGTGAGACTCACTCGACGTGGTGTGATGTCCGCCGTCACCGCTGCCCTCGTCGGCGCCACCGTGGCCGTCACCCCGGCCCATGCCGCCCCCGCCGACCTGACCGCCGAACGGGCCGTATCAAGCGGTTCATGGAACACCTGAACCCGCGCGACGCCAAGGTGGTGGCCCTGG
>NZ_JBFAMU010000477.1:0-3815 GCF_040656655.1 Micromonospora sp. NPDC049799 | reverse complement strand
GCCGACGCGGCGCCCGCGCAGGCGCTCGGCCAGGCATGCCGATGCGCTCGGGCCTGGTCCAAGAAGGTCGCCCTCGCGGAGGAACAGGTCGGCGACGGCGGCGTCCACACCGGGCAGCGTGGTGAGCAGTTCCCGCTCCCGGGCCGGGTCGTGGTGGGCCACCGCCCGGAGGCGGCGCAGGTCGCCCCGGTACCGCTCGACCACCGTGCGGGCCAGGTCGCCCAGCGTGTCGGCGAGGGCGTCGACGTCACCACGCTGACCGCACTCGCGCAGCACCCGGACCCGGTCGGCGTGCAGGGACCGGGCCAGCCGGGCGGCACTGTCCCAGCCCTGGGCGGGCAGGGCGTGCGCGCTGTCCACGGCACGCCGGAAGTCGCCCCGGCGGGCCAGCAGCACAGCCAGGCAGAGGATCTGGAACAGGCTCGACGGGTTGTTGGTGACCCGGAATCCGTACTGCTCGGCGAACCCGCGCCCGCCGCCGGCCAGGCGGCGGACCAGGCGCTTCTTGTCCTCGGTACGGGACATGGCGATGGTCGGCATGCCGGCGACTACCCACCGCGGGGCCGACCACGCCTGCCGTCAGCCGTGCAGGCCACCGCTGCGGTCGCGGGCCTTGAGGCGGGTGGTGGGCAGCTCCGGCGCGGGCAGCGGGGGCGCCGGGTCGTCGGCGACAGTGCCGAACCGCCGCCCGGCCATCCAGTCCTCCCGCGCGGCGACGACCTCCTCGTGCGAGCGGCCGACGAAGTTCCACCACATCACCAGGGGCTCCTCGAACGGTGCGCCGCCGAGCAGCAGCAGCCGCGAACCGGGCTCGCCGCGCAGGGCCAGCTCCGTGCGCCCTCTGCCGAGGTAGAGCAGCGCGCCGGGCTCGACGCCCACCCCGTCCACCTCGGCGGAGCCCGACATGGCCAGCAGCCCGTACTCGAAGTCCCGCCGCAGCGGCAGCGTCGCCGGCGCCGCACCACGCAGCTCCAGTTGCGCGCCGAGCAGCGGGGTGTGCACGACGGCCGGTGACCGCTCGCCGGCCAGCTCACCGACGAGCAGCGTCACGTCGAGATCGCCGTCGACGAAGCGGGGCAGGTCGGCGTGGTGGGCGAAGTCGGCCGCGCCGGCACGCGCCGGGTCCGGCAGGGCCACCCACAGCTGCATCCCGTGCATCAGCGGCGGGCGCACCTGCGGCGACCGCTCGGAGTGGGCGATGCCGTGGCCGGAGGTCATCACGTTGAGCTGGCCGGGCCGGATCGGCTGGACGTTGCCGAGGCTGTCGCGGTGCAGGATCTCCCCGTCGAGCAGCCAGGTCACGGTCTGCAGGCCGCTGTGCGGATGCGGCGGCACCTCCATGCCGGGGCGCTGCGAGACGTCGGCCGGACCGAAGTGGTCCACGAAGCACCACGCCCCGACCATCCGCCGCTGCCGCTGCGGGAGCAACCGGCGCACCGTCGTGTACCGCCCCAGTGGCACGTCGTGACCCGGCAGCAGAACGCTACCGGGGTCGACCGTCGCCACGCCGGGTGGTCGGGTCTCCGCCGGCATCTTCTCGGTACGCTCCACGGCCCGACTCTACGCGGCACGCGGCCCGCGTCACCGGCTCCCGGACGAGCTCCCGCCTCCGGTGCTGGCCCGGTCAGTCGCACCCACGGTGACGGTGTTCGCCCCGGCGACCAGGTCGAGGAACAGCCGGTCGGGGAGGCGGTCCCAGCCGGGTGAGCCGAGCAGCGCGCCAGCGGCCACGCCGTCGGTCCGCTCGCCGTGGACGGCGACCGCACCGGCACCGGCGGCGGCCCGGACCCGTACCGGCGGGGTGCCGGGGACGACGACGTCGAAGCGGTTCACCCCGCCGGTCATCCGCACGGTCACCGTGCCGGTGATCTCGGGCAGGCGCAGCTCGGTGGTCGTCGCCCCGCCGGCCAGTTCCAGCTCGGCCAGCCGGGCGGCGGTCAGGTCCAGACGCTGCTCGGTCACCCCGCCGGCCAGCCGTAGCCGCCACGTCACCGCGGCGTTGAGGACCACCTCCGCCGTACCCGGACCGGGCCGTCCGCTCGGGGCGAACCGCAGCCGGACGACGTCGCCGCGTACCTCGGCCTCCGCCCGCAGGCCACCATCCGAGGGCGTGCCGATCCGATACAGCTCGTCGCCCAGGTCCTCGACCCGCAGGTCGAGTCGGGTCAGCCCGTCCACCAGCTCGAAGGTCGCCCGTCCCCGGCCGGCCAGGTGCGCCGTGGCGACCTCGCCCGTCGCGGTCTCCTGGGCGGCCGCCGCGCCCAGGCCGCCCGGCTCGGCCGCCGGCCGCCCGGCCGGCCCCGTCCGTGGCCCGGCCGGTTCGCCGCCGGAGAACGCGACACCCAGCCGCTGCGGGTCGGAGAGCGTCACCACCACCGCGACGCCGCCGAGGGCGAGCACCGCCAGCGCCGCCGCGATCAGCACCCGTGCCGTGTACGGCCACTCCGGCCGTTCGGCGTCGTCCCTTCCGGGCCTCTCGGCCGGCTCCTCCACGGCGTCCGGCTCCCGTGTGGGGCGGTCACCGCCCTGCGCGCCCGGACGGCGGTTCTCCTGGTGCCCCGACGCCGCCATCGTCTCCCCTTTCACGGTCCCCGCGAGAAGGTACGGGTGCGACGCGCCCACGGATCACTCCTTGCGTCTCCCGTCGGGGGAGACGCAAAGCTGGAGGGCATGGACGGCGACGCGCTCCACTCGATAGGTGACCTGGCCCGGCGTACCGGCCTGACGGTCAAGGCCATCCGGTTCTACTCCGACCACGGGATCGTGCCGCCGACCGGCCGCACCCCGGCCGGCCACCGCCGCTACGGAACCGAGGCCCTCGCTCGTCTCGACCTTGTCCGTACGCTGCGCGAACTCGGTCTGGACCTGTCCACGGTGCGCAAGGTCGTAGACCGGGACGTGTCGCTTCCGGAGGTCGCGGCGGCGCACGCGGAGGCGCTGACCGTGCAGATCCGGACGCTGCGCCTGCGGCGTGCGGTGCTGACCGCGATCGCCAGACGCGGAACGACTCCCGAGGAGATGGATCTGATGCACAGGCTGACCCGACTCACGTCGGACCGACGACGGCAGTCGGTGGACGAGTTCCTCGACGCCGTCTTCGGCGGGCTCGACGCGGACGGCGGGTTCGCCGGGATCATGCGTTCGATGACCCCGGACCTGCCGGACGATCCCGACGCCGACCAGGTCGCCGCGTGGATCGAGCTGGCCGAGCTGTCCCGGGACCCGGACTTTCGTGCCAGCCTGCGACGGGTGGTCGAGCACTACGCGGACGACCGCGCCGCGGGCGGTGCCACCGGGGTACGCCGCGACGCCCTCGTCACGGTCCACGAGGCGGTACGCCCGGCTCTGGCGGCGGGCATCGACGCCGCCGCGCCGGAAGCGGATCGCGTCGTCGCCACGGCCCTGGCCCGGTACGCGGACCTTTGCGGCCATCCCGACGGCGTCGACCTCCGGCGGCGGCTGCTGAGCCGGTTGGAGGCCGCCCGCGACCCGCGTCGGGAGCGGTACCTCCACCTGCTCTCGATCGTCAACGGCTGGCCGGCGGCCACGGACAGCCTCCTGCCGGCGGTCGACTGGCTCCTCCGAGCCCTGCAGACACGCCCGCTCCCCTCGACCGTGTCCGGAGACGCCGCCGGCCGGCACCCGTTATCGGGTGCCGGCCAGCGGCTTGGTTCCCCCTGAGAGGAAGGTCTGTGATGGTCAGCTGTTCCAGTGCTCGGTGACGAGGTCGGCGGCCTGCTGCTCCCACTGGGCGTAGTGGTCGGGGTAGGCCGAGACCTGGACGGTCTGGGCGGCCTTGGTCAGCGGCATGTCCT
>NZ_JBFAMU010000476.1:0-3818 GCF_040656655.1 Micromonospora sp. NPDC049799 | reverse complement strand
GTCCCGACCCTCACCGCGCCGGGTGCCGCGGCCCTCGCCGCGCCGCGAACGGCCACCCAGGTCCTCCTCCACCTCGGCGGCGAGGCCGGCGCGGGTGCGCTCGGCCGTCGGCAGGGTGCCCGAGATGTCGGTGGAGATGCCCAGCTCGGTGTAGAGGTGGGCGGACGTGTGGTACGTCTCCGGCGGCTCCGGCATGTCCAGGCCGAGCGTCTTGTCGATGATCCGCCAGCGGGGCATGTCGTCCCAGTCGACGAAGGTCACCGCGACACCGGTCGCCCCGGCCCGGCCGGTACGACCGATCCGGTGGGTGTAGGTGTCCTGGTCCTCGGGGCAGTCGTAGTTGATGACGTGGGTGACGCCGGTGACGTCGATGCCCCGCGCGGCCACGTCGGTGGCGACCAGCGTGTCGATCTTGCCGGCCCGGAACGCGCGCAGCGCCCGCTCCCGTGCGCCCTGGCCGAGGTCACCGTGGACGGCGGCGACCGCGAAACCGCGGAAGTCGAGGTCCTCGGCGACCCGGTCGGCCGCCCGCTTGGTCCGGGTGAAGATCATGGTCAGCCCGCGCCCCTCGGCCTGGAGGATCCGCGCCACGATCTCGATCTTGTTCATCGAGTGGGTGCGGTACGCCAGCTGCTGGGTCTGCGGCGACGGACCGGTCTCGGCCGTGTGCCCGGCGTGGATGGTCACCGGACGGCGCAGGAAGCGCCGGGACAGCGTGACGATCGGGTCCGGCATGGTGGCCGAGAACAGCATCGTCTGCCGGTCCTCCGGCAGCATCGCGAGGATCTTCTCGACGTCGTCGAGGAAGCCCAGGTCGAGCATGCGGTCGGCCTCGTCGAGGACCAGCGCGCGTACCCGGTCGAGTCGCAGGTGCTTCTGCTTCTGCAGGTCCATCAGGCGGCCGGGGGTGCCGACGAGGATCTCCACGCCCTTGCGCAGCGCGTCGATCTGCGGCTCGTACGCCACGCCGCCGTAGATCGGCAGCACGCGCACGCCGCGGGTGCGGCCCGCGGCCTGGAGGTCCTTGGCGACCTGGATGCCCAGCTCGCGGGTCGGGACCACGACGAGCGCCTGCGGCACGCCGTCGCTGCCCTCGGCGGGCGCGAACACCCGCTCCAGCAGCGGTACGCCGAAGCCGAGGGTCTTGCCGGTGCCGGTGGGGGCCTGGCCGATCAGGTCGGTGCCGCGCAGCGCGATCGGCAGCGCGTACTCCTGGATGGCGAAGGCCCGGGTGATGCCGGACGCGGCCAGCGCGTCGACGGTCTCCTGACGTGCGCCCAGCTCGGCGAACGTGGGCGCCTCCGGTCGTACCGGAGCGGTGGGGGCCAGTTCCTGGCCGTCCATGAGATCTTGGGTCAGCTCGCTCATATGGATTTGGGGGTGCCCTCTCGTGGGTGCGCCCCTTTAGTCCTCAGGGCGCTGTTCGGGTATGGCGCGGGCCACACGGTCGGCGGCAGACTGCCGAGCCGGACCGGGCCGCACGCGCGCCGTGGGGGAACGTCGACCGGATCGAACGTCGGTCGGTGCCCACGGCAACTGCTCCAGTCTACCTGAACCGGCCGGTCACCGTCCTGATTCCGGATGGCGGTCCGCGTCCAGGGCCGATCGGTGTGACCTGGGCCACGTGCCACGCCCGGGAAGGTCGGGCGGTAACCTGCCCAGATGTCCGCCTCCACCCCGTCCGACCACACCGCCGACATTCCGCCCGAACGTGCCGTCGTGGACCTGCTCGGCCTGGTGGCCCTCGGCGAACTGCTGGCCTTCGAACGGATGGCCGCCGACGCCCGGCTCGCCCCCGACCTGCGCCGGCGGGCCGCGCTCGGCGAGATGGCCGCCGCCGAGATCGCCAACTACCGCCGGCTGGCCGACCGGCTCGCCGCGCTGGGCGTACTGCCCGACGACGCGATGGCGCCGTACGTCGCGCCGCTGCAGGCGTTCCACGACTCGACCGAGCCGAGGGACTGGGCCGAGGCGGTGACCAAGGCGTACGTCGGGGACGGGATCACCGACGACTTCATCCGGGAGATCGCCGGCGCCCTCACCGAACCGGACCGCCGGCTCGTCCTCGACGTGCTGCACGAGTCCCGGTACGCCGACTTCGCCGCCGCCGAGATCCGCCTCGCCATCGAGACGGACCCCCGGGTCGCCAACCGGCTCTCGATGTGGGCCCGACGGCTGGTCGGCGAGGCGCTGTCCCAGGCCGGCCGGGTGGCGTCCGCCGACCTCGGGGCACTCACCGCGCTGATCGCGCGGGACGAACAGGCGGACGTGGCGGGGCTGTTCCGACGGCTGACCGCGGCGCACACCGCGCGGATGGGCGCCGTCGGCCTCAACAACTGACCCAGGCTCCCGACGGCGGTGGTGGCTGCGGCCACGACCGCCGCCGGGAGCGCGGAACGTCAGCGGACGGTGAAACCGACCGCGCGCGGGGACGCCTCGGCGATCTCCACGTACGCGACCTTGTCGACCGGCACGATGATCCGCCGGCCCTTCTCGTCGGTGAGGGAGAGCGTCCCGCTGTTGTTGGCGAAGGCGTCGGTCACGGCCTGCTCGATCTCGGCCGGCGACTGCGCGCTCTCCAGAACCAGCTCGCGCGGCGCGTACTGCACGCCGATCTTGACCTCCACGGTGCCTCCTCAACTGGGGCGAATGAGCCGCCGTGCGAAGGCTATCCGATCACACCGGTGGCGGTCAGGCTGACTCACCTTGCAGCGGGAAGCTCGCGATGCCCCGCCACGAGAGTGCCGCGACGAGCGCCTCGGCCTCCGCCTTGGGCACCTGCCGCCCACCGGCCAGCCAGAACTGCGCGGCCGTCTCCGCCGCGCCGACCAGCCCGGAGGCGAGCAGCTCGGCGTGCGCCCGGCTGACGCCGGTGTCCGAGATGATGGTGTCGGTTATCGCCGCGATGCAGCCCTGCTCGACCCGCTCGACGCGCTGCCGCACCGCCGGGTCGTTGCGCAGGTCGGACTCGAAGACGAGACGGAAGGCCTCGCTCTCGTGGTCGACGAAGTCGAAGTACGCCCGCACCGAGGCACCGACGCGCTCCTTGTTGTCGATGGTCCCGCGCATCGCGTCGTGCACCTTCGCCACGATCGCGTCGCAGTGCGTGTCGAGCAGCGCCAGGTAGAGCTCCATCTTGCCCGGGAAGTGCTGGTAGAGCACCGGCTTGGAGACCCCGGCCCGCTCGGCGATGTCGTCCATCGCGGCAGCGTGGTAACCCTGCGCGACGAACACCTCCTGCGCCGCTGCGAGCAACTGCTTGCGGCGGGCGGAACGGGGCAGGCGGGTGGGCCGGCCGGCGGTGTGTGCACCGTTCCCCACAGCGGTCATGGGAACCTCCGAGTTTCGTCGTACGAGCCGGCATTTCACCCGTACCGGTCTGGGCTTGGAGCCCGTCGCGGAATTGGCCCGCCGCTGTAACTTATCGCCACTGTCACCACACGGTAGCCTCAGCGGGGGCGACCAAGGAGCGCGCGGTGAGTGAAGCAGGGCAACCCGGAGCCGCCACCCCGGGAGAGCACGGTGACGGGACGGGTCCGCAGGACGACCTGGCCCGTTCCGGCGACGGGTGGGCGCCCCCGGCGACCGGTTGGCCCCGGCTCGGGGACCGGCCACCGTCGCGGGAGCCGGCGTCGCCCTGGCGTACACCGGATCCGCACCCGGGATGGGCCGCCTCATCGTCACGACACGGTGACCTGCCGTCACCGCTGCCCGGTGTTCCGGGCGATCCCGAGCCCCCGGTCCGGGTCAACGGCCACCGCACCAACGGCGTCCCGCGGCCCGGCGCCGACGTGCCGGCCGGGCGACCCGCACCGGTG
>NZ_JBFAMU010000475.1:0-3821 GCF_040656655.1 Micromonospora sp. NPDC049799 | reverse complement strand
ACCGCGACCGTCAGGGCGAGCCAGCAGGCGGTACGCGCGGGCTGGGCCGCGGCGGCCCTGGCCCTGCTGGCCGTGCTGGCGTTCCGGAACGCCTGGTGGCTGGTGACGTTCTGCGTGCTCGGCGCGCTCGGCTGCGCCGCGTTGGCCATCGTGGGTGGTCGCCTCATCCGGTCGATCCTGTTCAGCGTGGTGGCCGCGCCACTCGCCGCATTCCGGGGGCTGCCCTGGGTGCGACGGCACGTCGAGGCGCCGGCCGACACCGGCACCGTCCGGCGGGTCGTCGGGTCGGTCGTCGCCACCCTGGCGGTGCTGCTCGTCTTCGGCGCGCTGCTCTCCTCCGCCGACGCCGCCTTCTCGCTGGTGCTGGGTGAGGTCATCCCGGAGGTCAGCGTTCCGGCGACGTTCCGTGGGACGTTCCTGCTCGCGGTCGGCGGACTGATCGCGGTCGCCGCCGTCTACACGATCACCGCCCCGCCCGACCTGTCCCGGGTGGACCGGCCCACCACACGGAGCCTCGGCATCGTCGAGTGGGCGCCGCCGATCGCCGCCCTGAGCGCTCTCTTCGTCGGCTTCGTCGCCGTGCAGTTCACCGTGCTGTTCGGTGGTGAGCGGCACGTGCTGCGCACCGCCGGCCTGAGCTACGCCGAGTACGCCCGCAGCGGCTTCTGGCAGTTGGTCGCGGTCACCCTGTTGACGCTGGCCGTGCTGGGTGGGGTCACCCGCTGGGCGAGACGGGAGACGCGGACGGAGCGGATCCTGCTACGGGTCATGCTCGGCCTGCTGAGCACGCTCAGCATCGTCATCGTGGTGTCCGCGCTGTCCCGGATGTACACCTACCAGAAGGTCTACAGCTTCACCGGGGAACGGATCTTCGTGATGGCCTTCGAGCTGTTGCTCGGCGCGGTCTTCCTGATGGTCATCGCCGCCGGTGTCCGCTGGCGCGGCCGGTGGGTCCCGCGCCTGACGGTGGCGCTCGCGGTGGTCATGCTGCTGAGCCTCGCGGTGCTCAACCCGGAGGACTACGCCGCCCGCCGCAACATCGCCCGGTACGAGCAGACCGGGAAGATCGACGCCTGGTACCTGCGGGCGCTGTCCGCCGACGCCACGCCGGCCCTGAGCACGCTGCCCGACCCGGTACGCCGGTGCACGCTGAGCTGGATCGCCGGCGACCTGGCCGAGCCCGACCCCTGGTACGCCTGGAACCTGGGGCGCGCCCGGGCCCGGGAGGCGCTGGATCGGGTCGGGCCGGGTGCGGTGGGCGGTCCGAGGGACTGCCGCGCCGCCGACCAGTACGACCTGCCGAAGACGCGCGACTGACCCGACGCCGGTGGTCCGGCTCGTGACGCGGTTCCGGCCGCCGGTGACCTCGCGGCCGCCGGCGGCCGGCGCGTCAGCCCGTCACCAGGGTGCCGGGACGTTCAGCGGGAGGCAGCGTCGGGTGCCGGGGACCGGCTGGTAGCAGGCCGAGGCCTCCAGGTTGTACGTGTGGTCGAACCGGTTGAAGGACGCGCTTCCGCCGTTGACGCAGGTGCCGCCGCTGACGGTCGTCCCACCGGTGACGGATGCCGTGGCGCAGCCTGTCGAGGTGGCGGTCTTCGTGACGGTGCTCAGCGAGGAGCGCCGGTCGGAGGACTGGTGGGAGCCGTACCCGGTCAACCGCACGCCCGGCCGGGTGACGGAGTACTGGAAGGAGGTGGAGGTGTAGTAGTTCCAGCTCGCCCCGGTGCCCACCGTCCGCAGCTCGGGATCGGTGGCCGAGGGCGGGACGTACAGGTAGTAGCCCTTGTCGTTGGTCGTGGTGCCGGGGATCATCCGGTAGACGATCACCAGCAGGCCCTGGCTGAAGGTGCCGGTGGAGTACGTCAGGTAGGTGCCGTTGCCGCAGGTGGTGCGGTCGGCGACGTAGCCGGCACCGTTGGCGTAGAGCATCACCCGAGCGCAGCGCCCGTCGTCGGCGGTGTCCTCGATGGTGCCGACCGTGTTGACGGTGCCGAAGCTGTCGTTGGCGTACCCGGTCAGGCGCACGCCGGGCAGGGTGCCGGCGTACTGGAAGGCGCTCGGGTGGTAGTAGCTCCACGACGCCGACCAGCCCGTGCCCGGGGGCAGGGCGAGGGCGGGCGAGGCGGGCAGCAGGGCGGCGACCAGGGTGGACACCAGGGCGGCGACCAGCAGTGCGCCGGTCCGCCGCCATCGACGAGGGATGGTCATTCGTCCTCCGATCCTCGGGGGCGCTCACGATGCGCCGGGATCAGGGTGGCCGGGAGTCCCGCCGGCCGCGACGACTCAGTCCCGTTGCGGACACGGTGGGTAGCCGACAACGGGCGCGCGTCTGCCCGACAGCGGGCGTACGGCGGGTCAGCTGTCGGGCCCGCCCGGGCGGGCCCGGGTGACGACCTCCTCGGGGGTCAGCGGCGCCTTCGGGTGGTGGGTGAGGCACAGCGGGGTGCGTACCTTCACGAACGAGAACCCCTCCCCCGCCGCGTAGAACTCCCCACTGCTCAGCAGGCCGATGTCGGGGAGCCGACCGCCCTTGGCCTCCGCGAGCTGCCGGGCCGCGTCGATCTGCGCGGGCGCGTTGAGCAGCCCGAAGAACTGCGTCGTCGCGTTGCCGGAGATCTGGTTGTGCAGGCCCTTGGGCGCCTGGGTGGCGAAGACCAGCCCGAGCCCGTACTTGCGGGCCTGCGAGGCGAGCGCGATCGAGCTGGCCGTGCAGGCCGTGTTCCCGGTCGACGGGGCGAGGGTCTGCGCCTCGTCCATGACGAAGAGCCCGCCCAGCGGCCGGTCGCCGGCGGGGTGCCGCTTGATCCAGGCGAAGAGCGCCATCTGCAACTGGTTGACGAAGCTCTGCCGTTCCTGGTCGGAGGTGAGACCGACGAAGCTGATCACCGACACCCGCGCCCGTCGTCCCGGCGACGGCGTCAGCAGCAGCCCCGGGTCGGCCGGTGCGCCGACCCCGCCGAAGAGCGGGTCGGTGACCATCGCCGCCTTCAGCGTCTCGGCCAGGTCCTGGGCGAGCTTGTCGGCCCGGGCCAGCCGGCTGACCCCGTCGGGCAGGTCGGCGAGGAACTCGGTGAAGCCGGACAGGCCCACCATGCCGCTCCTCGCGTACGCCTGGAGGGCCTCGGTGAGGACGGCCTTGCCCTGCTGGGCCAGCCGGGTCGACCGGTCGACGCCGGCCCGCGGCGCGAGTGCCTCCACGGCGGAGCGGATCGCCTGGTCGAACTCGTCCGGCCAGTCACGTAGGGCGGTGAAGTCCGGCAGCGGCTGGAAGCTCAGCGGACGCCCGGCGGTGACCCGGGGCGTCCACACCGTGACCTCGGTGTGGGCGAGGTAGTCCTGGGCCCGCTCGGCGTCCCCGGGACCCCAGCCGCTGGGCGGGGCCGGCCACGGGTCGCCGAGCCGGGCGAGGTCGTTGTTGGGGTCGAGCACGATCGACGAGACGCCCTGCCGGGCGCACTCCTCGACGAGCCGGCGGATGAGCACCGTCTTGCCGGAGCCGGATCCGGCGAACACGACCGCGTGCCGGCGGAGCGACTCCAGGTCCACGGTGAACGGGTGCCCGCCCTCGACGGTCCGTCCCAGTCCGATCGACCGCCCGTCGGCTGCGGCGACGACGGGGTGGGGTGTCCGGCCGTCCGCGCCGACCACGAGGTCGACCGCGTCGGGGGGTACGCGCACGGCGGCGGGCCTCGTCGACGGTCGTCCGCCGACAGCACCGGCGGGGCGGGTGACGTCGGCGCCAGCAGGTCGAAGTAGAGCCACCAGAGCGTCGCGACGACCGCGATGCCGAGGACGGCGGCCCCGATGATGGACACCGTGAT
>NZ_JBFAMU010000474.1:0-3824 GCF_040656655.1 Micromonospora sp. NPDC049799 | reverse complement strand
CGGCGCTGCTCGCGGCCTGGACCGCGCCGCCCGCCGGGGCCGACGACCTGACCGCGTGGGAGGCCCTGGCGCGGGCGCTGCCGGCGGCGGCGCCGCGCCGGCCACTCGCGGTCGCGCGCGTCCGCCAGCTCTCCCGGGAGTACGCGGTGGAGCGCGCAACGTTCCTGCAACGTCGGTGACACTAGCGTCCTCCGCCAACCACCCCATCGCACGGCGGAGGTTCCGATGACACGCTACGACGCACCCACCCACTGGCAGTCCCGCTACGACCACTTCATCGGCGGCGAGTACTCCAAGCCGCACCATGGCCGGTACTTCGAGAACCCCAGCCCGGTGACCGGGCAGACCTTCTGCGAGGTCGCCCGGGGCACGGCCGAGGACGTGGAGAAGGCCCTCGACGCGGCCCACGGTGCCGCCGACGCGTGGGGCCGCACTTCAGTCGCCGAGCGGGCGCTGATCCTCCACCGGATCGCCGACCGGATGCAGGAGAACCTGGAAGCCCTGGCGATCGCCGAGACCTGGGAGAACGGCAAGCCGGTACGCGAGACGCTCGCCGCCGACATCCCCCTGGCCATCGACCACTTCCGCTACTTCGCCGGCGCGATCCGCGCGCAGGAGGGCTCCCTCGGCGAGTTGGACGACGACACCGTCGCCTACCACTTCCACGAGCCGCTCGGTGTGGTCGCCCAGATCATCCCGTGGAATTTCCCGATCCTCATGGCGACGTGGAAGCTCGCCCCGGCGCTGGCCGCCGGCAACACGGTGGTGCTCAAGCCGGCCGAGCAGACCCCCGCGTCGATCCACTACTGGCTGTCCCTGGTGGCGGACCTGCTGCCGCCGGGCGTGCTCAACATCGTCAACGGCTTCGGCGTCGAGGCGGGCAAGCCGCTGGCGTCCTCGCCCCGGGTGGCGAAGGTCGCGTTCACCGGCGAGACCACCACCGGGCGGCTGATCATGCAGTACGCCAGCGAGAACATCAAACCCGTCACGCTGGAGCTGGGCGGCAAGAGCCCGAACCTCTTCTTCGACGACGTCAGCGCGTCCCGCGACGACTTCTTGGACAAGGCACTCGAAGGTTTCACCATGTTCGCCCTCAACCAGGGCGAGGTCTGCACCTGCCCGTCCCGGGCGCTCATCCAGCAGGGCCACTACGCGGACTTCCTGGCGGCGGCCGTCGACCGCACCCGGGCCGTCACGCAGGGGCATCCGCTGGACACCGACACGATGATCGGTGCGCAGGCGAGCAACGACCAGTTGGAGAAGATCCTGTCCTACCTGGACATCGGTCGCCAGGAGGGTGCTCGCGTCCTCACCGGCGGGGAGCGGGCGGACCTGGGCGGTGAGCTGTCCGGCGGGTACTACGTGCAGCCGACGATCTTCGAGGGTGACAACTCGATGCGGATCTTCCAGGAGGAGATCTTCGGGCCGGTGGTCTCGGTGACCTCCTTCGCCGACCTCGACGACGCCGTGAAGATCGCCAACGACACGCTGTACGGGCTGGGCGCCGGCGTGTGGACGCGGGACATGAACACCGCGTACCGGGCCGGGCGGGCCATCCAGGCCGGCCGGGTCTGGACGAACTGCTACCACGCCTACCCGGCGCACGCCGCGTTCGGCGGGTACAAGCAGTCCGGCATCGGCCGGGAGAACCACCGGATGATGCTGGAGCACTACCAGCAGACGAAGAACCTGCTGGTCAGCTACTCCACCAAGAAGCTGGGCTTCTTCTGATGCACGTGGTCTCCCTCACCCCCGCGGCGGCCGAGCTGATCCGGTCGCTGCGGGGGCAGCACGGGCCGCTGATGTTCCACCAGTCCGGCGGCTGCTGCGACGGCAGCGCCCCGATGTGCTACCCCGCCGGCGAGTTCCGTACCGGTTCGTCGGACGTCCTGCTGGCGTCGCTGACGGTGGACGGCGTCGACGAGCCGGTCGAGTTCTGGATGTCGAAGTCCCAGTGGGAGTTGTGGAAGCACACGAGGTTGACGGTCGACGTGGTCCCCGGCCGGGGCAGCGGCTTCTCCCTGGAGGCCCCGGAGGGCGTGCGTTTCCTGGTCCGCTCCACCCTGGCGTAACCTCCGGCGATCTTGCACTTTCTGCCCCCGACATGCGGCATTTGCGCTACTTGTCGAGGCACAAAGTGCAAGATCGCCGAGAGCGGGCGGGCCCGAATGGGGTAAATACCTCGTTCTTGTGCATCTTCGTCTGGCTTGGGGGTTGTGATGCTCCTGCGGTTCTTCCTGCCGATAGGGGTGTCTGATGCTGACCATTCGTTCCTCGTCACGGCTCGGCCTGGCCGGGGCAGTACTGCTCGCGGCGACCGCCGTCGCCGGCTGCGGCCTTCACGCCGGGCCGTCCGGCACGTCGGCCGGGCGGGCAGCTGAGGTATCCGCGACCACCGGACCGGACCGGCCGACCGACGTGCTGACCCGACTCCGCGAGCAGCGGCAGGTGCGGCTGCTCCCCGACGATGCGCCGCGCACCTTCGCCGAGCCGTACGACCAGGTGCCACTGATCGAGACCGCCGGACCGGGTGAACTGGACCCGACCTTCGGCACCCGGGGCGTCACCGTCACCCGATTCGCCGAGCAGGCGTACGCGGCGAACGGCCTGACCGTGCTGCGAGACGGCGCGATCGTGACCGCGGGCGGCGACCAGAACTACGAGTCCGACGAGTTCGTGCTGGTCAAGTACCGCTGCGACGGCACGGCCGACCCGGACTTCGGCGACGAGGGCCGAGTGGTCACGCCGATTCCCCGCGGCGTCGGCGGCGGTGCCCAGGCGATCGCGACCGGGCCGAAGGGAAAGCTGGTGGCGGTCGGCACCGCGGGCCTGGGCGGTCCGGGCGAACTCGGCTTCGCGTTGGTCCGCTACCGGGCCGACGGCGAGCTCGACGAGAGTTTCGGCAGCGGCGGGATCGTGGTCGCCCCGGTCGGGATGGCCCGCAGCGCCGCAGCCAGCGACGTCGTCGTTCTGTCGAACGGGCGGATCCTGGCGGCCGGGGGCGCAAACGACGCCGAGGGCAATCCCGGTTTCGCCGCCGCCCGGTTCCTGCCCGACGGCCGGCTGGACCCGAGCTTCGGGGAGGGGGGCTCGGTGGTGGTGCCGATGCCCGGCGGTGACGCGGGCGCATTCGCCCTCGCCGTGCAGCGGGACGGGCGGATCGTGCTGGCCGGCACCGCAGAGAACCAGGGCGTCACGTCATTCGGGCTGGCTCGCCTCACACCCGACGGTGGGGTCGACCGGAGCTTCGGCACCGGCGGGGTGGTGGTCGAGACGTTCCCGGGCGCGGGAATCAACGGCGCCAACGACGTGGTGGTGGACCAGAAGGGGCGGATCGTCGCCGCCGGCGTGACCGGCAACCTGTTTCAGCCGACCGCTTTCGGCCTGATGCGGTTCCGGGCGGACGGCTCGCTGGACCCGACCTTCGGCATTCGGGGGAGAGTGCGCACCGAGTTCGAGGGCAGCGCCGGTGCGCTCGGCGTCGTGGTCCGCCCCGACGGTGGGCTCGTCGCCGCTGGCCAGGCGTGGCCGAACATCGCCCTGGCCGGGTACGAGCCCGACGGCGACCTGGACGAGGACTTCGGTGACGACGGCCGGACGCTCACCGCGGTCGAAGCGATCTCCGCCGCCACGGGCGTAGCGCTCCAGTTCAACCGCCGGATCGTGATCTCCGGTGTGACCGGCAACGAGACGCTCAGCGACGCCGCCTTCCTGGTAGCCCGCTACGGCCTCCTCCCGGGTGACCTGCCGAACCACTGCGAACGCACCCCGTCAGTCAACGGCCTAGGCTGACACCCCACCCCACCCCCCACCCCCGCCCCCCA
>NZ_JBFAMU010000473.1:0-3844 GCF_040656655.1 Micromonospora sp. NPDC049799 | reverse complement strand
GTGCGCGGCCGCTCCTCGACGAGGGCCCGTCCCGCCGCGGCAACCCGGGCGGGATCGGCCCCGCGCAGCCGCTCGCGCCCCGACGGGCCCAGGTGGCGGTCCTGCACGGCCTGCAGGAGTGGCCCGAGGTCCGTGGCGTCGCCGGCGCTGACCAGGTGCGGCGTGGCCCGCATCAGCGCGGTGCGGACAGCCACGCGGGAGGTGAGCAGTGCCGACAGGTCCTCGATCTGAAACCGCCGCAGCCGCGTCCACAGCCCGAGGTAGGGCGGGTTCGGCGCCTGGGCGGGCAGGCCGATGAGATGCTCGATCGCCGCCAGCGGGCTCAGCGGCGAACGCTCCAGCAGCAGCTGCCGCGCCAGCAGGGCACGGTTGAGATCGCGGCGAGTCAGCATACGCAGATCATTTCACGAGGAATGTCGACGTTGATGCTGCCTTCGACGGCGAGGGCGCGGTCAAGGAGGTCATCGCCTGGCCGGACCGTCCGCACGTGGTGGAGCCTGCGCCGCTGGTCACCGTCGCCGAGCGAATCGAGCGCAAGGGTGGCCGCGAGCTGCTCGCCCGCTGTCCGAGCAAGAAGGACGCCCGGGAGGCGGCGGACCGGCTGGTCGACCGGTTCTCCCGGCTGGTGCCCGGACTGCCGGTGGTCGCAAGCGTTGACGGCAGCGAGCGGGTCGAGCGTTCTGAGCGGCAGATCAGTACACCTGACGTTCGTTGACGCCCAGCCATGGGTGAGGCAATGCGTCCGGCAGCTAACCGAACGCATTGACATCGGCAGGGTCGCGCAGCGGCCGTCTCCAGCCGGTTTGCGTGGCAGCGAGCAGGTTCTGATCAGAAGGGAGGCGCGTTCTCGCCCATCAACGCCAGCACGACGCCTCCCTTCCCGCGCTTGAGGCTCTGGACCACGACCTTGCCGGTGCTGCCGTCGGGCAGCTCCAAGGTGAAGGTCTTCCCGACCGCGTTCTTGGGGCCGTTGCCGGCGCTGTTGGCGGGACGGAAGTCGCCTGCCCACGGCGGGATCCCACCGTTGCGGGCGGGCTCGGTGAAGAGCGCGGCGGTGCCAGGGGTCCTGGTGCCGTCCGAGGAGAGAAGCACTGAGGCGCTGCGATAGGTAGCCATATGACGTCAAGGCTATCCTGGACCGCGCTCATTCGCGTCACGACAACTGTCCGTAACGCAAACGGCCACGACGAGCAACCTTGACCTGCTCTCGCTCCATGGGTTGACCGTGCGTCGGCCGCGGCCCGAGCTGGTCCCGGGTCGCCGAACCTGCAGCTTCGACGGCCGACAGCCCGCCGGCTCGGCCGACGTCTCGCCACCGCATCCGCACTGGCCCGCACCAGGCCCAGACAACTCGCAGGTTGTCGGCGCGCACGATCGGCGGCAAATGAGGGCGCGGCCGGTACGGAGACAATGATCTCGACGAGCATGGGTGCTTCACGAGCATGGGTGCCGGGTGCCTGAGGACGCTTCCGGCGCGGTGTCGGATCTGCCGCAGATCGTTCGTAGAACAGGTGAGGGCAGTCGGCTTTGGTCTCCCGGGACAAGGGAGTCGTGAGACGGCCCGATACTTGATCTAGTTCGATCGACCATCGAGAGGTAACGGCATGGGCAAGCTGATTTACGTGACGAACGTGTCGCTTGACGGCTACATCGAGGACGAACGCGGCGCGTTCGACTGGTTCCCCATCGACGACGAGTATTTCGCGTTCACCACCGACCTCCTGCGGTCTGTGGGCACGTTCCTCTACGGCCGGCGCCTGTACGAGGCGATGGCCGTTTGGGAGACCGACGCCGCTCTGGCCGCGCGGTCCGACCTCATGGCCGACTTCGCGAGCGCCTGGCAGGCGGCGAGCAAAGTCGTGTACTCCACGACCCTCGCCGCGGTGTCAACTGCCGACACCCGACTCGAACGCCGTTTCGACCCCGCCGCAGTACACGAATTGAAGGCCACGGCCGGCAGCGATCTCACCGTAGGAGGTGCCAACCTCGCGACGCAGGCTTTCAAGGCCGGTCTGGTCGACGAGTGCCAGCTGTTCGTCCTGCCCATTCTCGTCGGCGGGGGCAAGCCAGGGCTGCCGACCGGCATACGCGCAGAGCTCGAGCTCCTCGATGAGCGCCGATTCCGGAACGGCGTCGTACACCTCCGCTACCGCCTCTCGGACAGTGACCGATAGCCCCTGTCCGGTTCGCCGGCGCTTGCATCACAGGCGGAGCGCTGACGCCTGGAAGAGCCGCGGGTGAGGGACTCGGTCAACGTCGCGGGCCGCGGAAGTCCTGGTAGCCCAAGATGTGCACAGTCTGGGACGGGTTCAGAACGTAGGGTATGGCCTTGCCGGTTTCGGCGAACCCGAGCTTGCGGTAGAACGCCCGGGCCCGGGGGTTGTCCTCGTGGACGCCCAGGGTCAGCCACGGCGCGTCGGTGTGGTCGCTGGCGAAACGGATCGCCGCCGCCATCAGGGCAGCGGCGGGTCCAGACGCGCCGCGGTGTGCCGGGGTGACGTAGACCGCGTGGACGTGGGCGTGGTCGGGGACGTCGGCAAGCGGCGCGACGGCAGCCGTTCCGACCCAGTCGCCTGCCTCGCCGATGGCGACGAGCGTCGCTGAGGACGCGGAGTGGGCTTCGCGGGCCGCCTCCTCCTGCCAGACGGCGTCGCTGAAGGCGGTCGCCTCGGCGAGTGGCGTGCTGAACGCGGTCGGTGAGTCCTGGAGTGCCTCCAGCCGGATGGCCCTCAACTGCCGCCACTCGCCAGCGGCCATGCGGCGTATGTCGTAGATCATCACAACCCATCTCCCGTTGAAATGGCGTAGCTCAGCCTGTTCGGTGACGCAGTCTGCCGCAACGCCTCCTCGCCGAGGATCTCGGATCGGCCTGTTCGGACCGGCACGACTCGTCATCCGGTGCCGGCCCGAGCCGCCTCGGCGACGTCAGTCCGTGACCGCCGTCGCTTCGACCTCGACGAGGACATCCGGCTCGAACAGGTAGGCGACGCCGATGAGTGAGGCCGGGGGCATGGGCTGCGGGAGACCGATCTCCTGTGCGACATCGTCGACGCCGGCCATGAAGTCGCCGATCCTGTCCGGCGACCAGTTCGTGACGTAGAAGGTGAGGCGGACGACGTCCGGGAAGCCCGCGCCGGCCCCGGCCAGCCCGCGCGCGGTGTTGCGGAGCGCCTGGCTGACCTGGCCACGGAGGTCGCCGGGCGCGACCGGCTTCCCCGCCTCGTCGCGGCTGACCTGACCGGCCACGTGGACGTGGCGTGACCCGGACGCGACCGCGACGTGGTGATAGGGGACGGGCTGCATCATGCCCTGCGGGGAATGGAACTGGACACCCATCGAACATCCTTCCTCGAATCAATCGCTGGTATCCCATTGATACCTGGTATATCCAAGACACTTCAACGAGACTAGGTGTCATGGCAGATACCGACCCCAGCCCGGCGGAACGTCTCGAGGTCACCCGGCCACACCGCGAACTCCTGGACCAGGTCCTGGACAAGTGGTCCCTGGCGGTGCTGAACCGGCTCTGCGAACGACCATCGCGGTTCAACGAGCTGCGTCAGGCGATCCCGGCCGTCTCCCAGAAGTCGCTGAGCGCGACCCTGCGCCGACTCGAACGCAACGGCATCGTCGAGCGTCGCGTCATCTCGTCGCGGCCGGTCGCCGTCGAGTACCGCATCACACCGCTGGGCAAGACGTTCCGGCAGCCGATCGACGCCCTCCTCGACTGGGCCGACCATCACCTCGGCGCCATCGAGGCGGCTCGCCGGGCGTACGACGAGTCCGCCTCGGCCACATCGTGAAAGCGCGCCGACGGACCCGTGCGGCGACGGGTCAGCGGCCC
>NZ_JBFAMU010000472.1:0-3847 GCF_040656655.1 Micromonospora sp. NPDC049799 | reverse complement strand
GGGACAGGGTGCCCGGGCCCAGGCGCTGGGCCTGGGCGGCCATCCGCTCGATCTGGTCGGCCGGGCCGTCGATCAGCCCCTTGGCGGCGGCGTCCATGCGGGAGGCTCGCCGCTCGCTGGTCGAGGCACGGCAGATCGCCGACGCCGCCCGCCGGGACCGCCGGGACCTGCCGATCTTCCGGTTGCCGCACGTCGGGCTCGCGGGCCTGCTGCACCTGCTGCGGGACGAGCCCCGGGTGCAGACGTTCGTCGAGCGCGAGCTGGGGGCCCTGCTGGCGTACGACGCGCAGCACCCCCGCGAGCAGCTGCTCGGCACCCTGCGGGCGTACCTGGACGCGGGCCGGAACAAGTCCGCGGCGGCGTCCGCCGCCCACCTGTCCCGGCCGGCCTTCTACGAACGGTTGGCCCGGATCGCCCGCATCCTCGACGTCGACCTGGACTCGGTCGAGGCCTGCCTCTCCCTGCACGTGGCCCTGGAGGCCCTCGACGCCATCCGCACCCCCTGACGGGGGTGGGTCAGTTCAGGGCTTCCAAAGCCTTGGCGTAGGCCGCCGGGACGTGGTTCGGGCCGCCGGGGGTGAAGACGTCGCTCGTCGTCGCGGCCTGCCAGGCCGTGTCGGGCACGGCGTCGACGAGGGCGCGGACGACCGGGGTGTCCCGCCACTGCGCCTGCTGGGCGAGCAGGCTCAACGCCACCACCGACTCCTCGACCTCGCCGACGCACTCGAACGGCTTGTGGCCGTCCACGCCGAGCAGTTCCCGGTAGCCGGGGATCTGCGTGTCGTCGGCGAGCAGGTCGCCGCCGAAGATGTGGGTGATCCGCTCGCGGGGCATGAACGGCGCCATGGCCAGGAAGACGAACCGGCACTTGGGGCAGTCGCGGCACCAGCGCTCGCTGGCGTCGCGCAGCTTGAAGGCCGCGTTGCAGCTGGTCACCACGTCGTCGTAGCGGTCGATCGCGGCGAACAGCCGGGCGATGTGCAGCTCGGACAGGGACCGCAGCAGGGAGAAGTACGGCTCGGTGAGCCCGGCGTGCTCGGCCAGCGCCGCCCGCAGCAGCCCCTCGGCCTCGACGCCCTTGGACCACTGGTGGTTGATCTCGTGACCGTTCCAGACCAGGTTCGGGTCGGACGCGGAGCGCTCGTTGGACATCACCACCGGCCCCAACCCGTGGAGGACGGCGGTGGCGACGGCGATCAGCGAGTTGATCGCGGTGACCGGGATGTGCCCGTTGCGGGCGCCGGCCGCGTTCAGCTCGAACAGCACCGGGTCGATCCGCCGTCGGGCCGCCAGCGGCGTCAGGCCGGACGCCTCGTTGACCGAGACGATCACGTGGTTGGGGTTGACCGAGAAGGGCACCGGGTCGAAGCCCGCCCGCCGCAGCGCCTCCAGGCTGACGATCGAGTCCTTGCCACCGCCGACGGCGGAGAGGGGACGCAGGTCGGAGTTGTCGTACACCCGGGCGGCGGAGACGGTGCCGGCCGGCACCTCGGGCGTCAGCAGCAGCACGTGCGGCAGCCCGTTGCGGTACGCGTACTCCGCCAGGCCCTTGGTGTAGACGGCCGTGACCAGTGCGGCGGCGGCCGCGCCCAGCGGCGCCGGCAGCACCAGCCGACCCGGTGCGGCGGCCTTGTAGTAGCTGACCCCGGCGACCACGTGCAGCAGCTCCAGGACCCGGCCCAGGGTCGCCACCGTCTCGTCCGACGGCGGCGCCTCCGGCAGCGGAAGCGTGATCACCTCGGTGAACCGTTGCTCGCCGTCGGGGCCGCTGAGGGCGTAGTCGAACAACACCTCCCCGGTGGAGAGGTCGATCGAGTAGGACGGGAAGGTGAAGGCGTCCATCCGCCGGAGCTGCTCGTTGGGCACACGCCATACTAGGCCCTGGTTCGTCCTCGGTGCCCGAGTGCGCCGGAGAGCGACCGTTCCGACCGGCCGACCTGGAGGAGATCACCTGTGCGCCTGTCTGACCTGCGCGGACGTACCGTCGCCGTCTGGGGGGCCGGCCGGGAGGGCCGGGCCGCGGTGACCGCGATCGCCGCGCACGGCCCGGCCGACCTGGTCGCGGTCGACGACAGCGCCAACTTCCTCAGCCTGCCGTGGGAGGGGCTCCTCGCCGAGGCGGCCCCCCTGGTCACCGGCGAGGAGGGCTTCGCTCGGCTGCTCGCCGCCGACGTGGTGGTCCGCTCGCCCGGCGTGCCGAACACCCACCCGTGGCTGGTCGAGCTGCGGCGGCGCGGCGTGACCGTCACCCAGGGGACCGCCCTCTGGATGGCCGACCACGGCGCCCGCACCGTCGGCGTGACCGGCAGCAAGGGCAAGAGCACCACGTCCAGCCTGATCAGCCACCTGCTGGCGGCGATGGACCGGCCCAACGTCTTCGGCGGCAACATCGGGGTGCCGACGCTGGACCTGCCGGAGGCCGAGCTGTACGTGCTGGAGCTGTCCAGCTACCAGTGCAGTGACCTGACCGACTCGCCCCGGGTCGCGGTGGTCACCGCCCTCTTTCCGGAGCACCTGGACGCGCACGGCGGTGAGCGGGAGTACTACCGGGACAAGCTGAACCTCCTCGCGCACGGGCCGGAGACGGTCGTGGTCAACGGCGCCGACCCGCGGCTCGCCGCCGAGCTGGGCGACCGGCCGGTCGTCCGCGCCGGCACTCCGGACACCGCGCACGTGGCCACCGGTCCAGACGGCACGCCCTGGTTCCACCTCGGGGACCAGCCGCTGTTCCCCCGCGCGGTGCTGCCGCTGGTCGGCCGGCACAACGAGGGCAACCTGTGCGTGGCCCTCGCCGTGCTCGACGCGCTCGGCGTGGACGTGGTCGCCCGGAAGGACACCCTCGCCGTGGCGGTCGCCGAGTTCCAGGGGCTCGCGCACCGGCTCACCGAGATCGTCGACCCGTCCGGTCTCACCTTCGTCGACGACACCCTGGCCACCAGCCCGTACGCGGCCATGCACGCCATCGACGCGTACGAGGGGCGGCCGTTGACCGTGATCGTCGGCGGCACCGACCGGGGGCTGGACTACACCCCGCTGGCCGAGCACCTCGCCGAACGCGAGATCACCGTCATCGGCATCCCCGACAGCGGGCCCCGGATCGTGGCGGCGCTGGACGGGCTGCCGAAGGTGCGTACCGAGACGGTCGACGACCTGGTCGACGCGGTCCGGCTGTCCCGCGAGGTGACCCCGCCCGGCGGGGTGGTGCTGCTGTCGCCGGCCGCGCCCAGCTACGGCCGGTTCCGCAACTTCGAGCACCGCTCCGAGGTGTTCGCCCAGGCCGTCCGGGACACCGCCGCCGGCTGAGCACGCCGCGGCGGCAGAGGGATCGGATCACGCGAGCAGCGCCCGTGTGGACCGGATCGCCGAGCGGATCTCCTGGAGGTACCGGCCCGGCGTGAGCGTCGGCTCGGGCAGCACCGCCACGTCCGGCAGGGCCGGGTCGACGCCGACGGTCTCCACCCCGCAGCCGTACGGCAGCGCGAGCGTGCGCAGCGCGTCGCAGTGCTGGAACGGGACGTAGATCGGCGCGGTCACGCACAGCACCTCGTCGCCGGGGGAGAGGCGCACGTGCCCGGCCCAGAACCGCTGGGTGTCGGCGGTGTGCGCGCGGCGGTGCTCCGGCTCGCTGGACGGTGCGGCGAGGACCCGGACCGGCGGCAGGCCCGGCGGCCGGTACGTCCGCGAGGACCAGGAGTGGTGCGGGTGCCCGGCGTCGTGGCCGTCCTCGTCGGCGGGTGCGGCCACCCCGAACAGCCGCCGGACGGCCGCGTCCAGCACGTCGACCTCGGTGGCGCGACGAAGATCCGCACCACCGTCTCCCTACTGCCGCGGCCTGCTCGTCGCCGAC
>NZ_JBFAMU010000471.1:0-3854 GCF_040656655.1 Micromonospora sp. NPDC049799 | reverse complement strand
GGCAACCGCCCGCGACCGCACGCTGGAGTTGCTGGCCGCCGGGCCGGTGGCGATGAGCCGGGAGCACCGCGCCGGCCTCGCGGTGGACGCGACCGGCGTGCTGGTGGCCGGACTGACCGCCGGCGCGGTGGTGCTGACCACCCTGTCCGCCGGGGTGGACGGGGTGCTGGTCGGTGTCCTGGCGGTCGGCACCCTCGCCGCCGTGGAGATCGCCCTGGCACTGGTCGGGGCCGCCCGGCAGTGGACCGGCCTGCGCGCCGGCCTGACCCGGGTCGCCGCCCTCCTGACGACGACTACGGCACCCGGGACCGACACCGGACCCGGCCCCGTCGCCGGGGTGCCGCTGGACGAGCCGCACCACGTCCGGTTCGAGGACGTCACCGTCCGGTACCGGACCGGCGCCGCACCCGCCCTGGACGCCTTCAGCCTCGACCTGCCGCCGGGCCGGCGGGTCGCCGTGGTCGGGCCGAGCGGCGCCGGCAAGAGCACCCTGGCGGCCGTGCTGACCGGCGCGGTGCGACCGGAGGGCGGCCGGGTCGTGCTGGACGGTCGGGACCTGTCGACGTACCCGGCCGAGGAACTGCCCCGCGCCGTCGGCGGTCTGCTCGCCGAGGCGTACGTCTTCCACGCCACGGTCCGGGAGAACCTGCTGCTCGGGCGGTCCGGCGCGGGCGAGGACGACCTGGCGGCGGCGACCGCCGCCGCCGGCCTGCTGGACTGGGTACGCGAGCAGCCCGACGGCTGGGAGACCGTGGTCGGCGAGCAGGGCGGGCAGCTCTCCGGCGGCCAACGGCAACGGCTGGCCCTGGCGCGGGCGCTCCTCGCCGCGCCACCGGTGCTGGTGCTCGACGAGCCGACCGAGGGCCTCGACCCGGCGGCGGCCGACGCGGTCCTCGCCACCGCCCTCGCCGCCACCCCGGTCGACCACTCCGTCCTGCTGATCAGCCACCGGCTGCACGGGCTCGACGGGCTGGACGAGATCGTGGTGCTCGACGCCGGCCGGGTGGTGCAGCGGGGCCGGCACGCCGACCTGGTGACCACCCCCGGCTGGTACCGGGACCAGTGGCAGCTCCAGGAGGCCGCCGAGCGCGGCTACCTCGCCCTGCGCACGTAAGGAAGGGCACCTTCTTAACGCCGTCGGGGGGCACACGTCGGGGTTCGGCCAGGGTTGTCCCGGACGTCGGCGGGTCGCGTCCCGTGACAGGGTGGGGTCATGCGGGGCGGGGACGACGTACTGGTGGAGGAGCGCCTGCGGGCGCTGGCGGAGCGGCTGCACGGACCGCGGCGGTTGAAGGCCGACCTGTTGACCGAGGCCCGGCACGGTCTGCTGGACGCCGTCGAGGCGTACCGGGAGGGTGGTCTCTCGACCGCGGAGGCCCACCGCCGCGCGGTGGCCGAGTTCGGCACACCCGGCGAGCTGGCCCGGGCATACCAGACGGAACTGGCGGCCGGGGCGCTGCGTGGGCTGTCGCTGCGGGTCCTGGCGGTGGCGGTGACCCTGACCGTCGCGGGCGACCTCACCTGGCGGGGGTCGAGCTGGAGCGAGGGTCCCCGGCCGCCGGCGGGCTACCAGTTGCTCTCGTCGTCGATCAACTGGATCTGGCTGGCCGCCGCCGTGCTCGCCGCTGTCGGGATGCTGCTGGCCGGGCGTCGCGCGACACCCGGCGGCCAGGTGCTCGACACGGTGGTGGGCGCCGGCCTGACCGGGGTGCTCGCCGTCGGGGTGGTCACCGGAGCGGCGCTCCTCGGCTGGTCGTTCGGGATGTGGGACGCCGCGCTGACCTGGCCGCCGTTGCTGATCGGCACGGTGCTGATCGGCGCCGGCCACCTCTGGCTGGGTCGGGCCGCGACCTGCTGGATCCGCGCCGTCCGGCCGGTACGCGCCGACGGCGCCCGGCTCGCCGTCTGAGGGCGGGCTCAGGGGCTCAGGCGGGTGCGGTGGACGCCGACCCGGTGTCGAGGAAGCGGCCGACGGTGCTGCTGAACTCCTGCCACCCGGACCGCTCCCCCGCGAGCGCCCGCCGGCCCTCGTCGGTGAGCTGGTACGTCCGCCGTTCCCGGCCGTTGACCGTGCTCCACGTGCTGGCGACGTGCCCGGCCCGCTCCAGCCGGCGCAGGGCCGGGTAGACGGTGCCGGTGGGCAGGTCGAGCTGACCGTCACTGCGGATGCGCAGCGCGTCGATGACGGCGTAGCCGTGCAGGGGGCCCTGCTCCAGCACGGCGAGCAGCAGCGCGTCGAGGTGTCCGTGCAGCGCCTGGGCCTTCATACGTAGCAAGGCTACTTGTCATCCGGAGGGTCCGCCACCGGGGTGCGGGGTCCGCACCTTCAGGATCGCCCACTAGGGTATGTGCCCGTAGTCACTCGTCGGCGGCGGAGACCGGCGGGTGGGCAACCCGAAGCACACGGAGGTCAGCGTGGCCCGTCAGTCGTCCCCACGGCCCGACGCCGACGAGCCCGAGCTCGACGACGCCAGCGGTCCGGCCGAGTCCGACACCGGAACCGCGTCGGCCGAGGCCGCGCGCGCGCTCTGGGACGAGCTGCGCATCGATCCGGTGGAGATCGCCCTGCCGTCCGGCACCGGCTACACGCTGCGGGCGTACCGGCCGGCGCGGGAGCTGACCCCGACCGACGTCACCGAGCGCGACCAGGACGACCCGTTCCTGGCCCGCCGCCAGGTGGTCGAGGCCGAGGACGCCGACGACGAGGCCGTGGTCATCCTCGACGAGGACGTGGCACAGGAGTTCGCCGAGAGCGACGAGGAAGAGGCGAAGGCCCGCCGCGGGGACAGCGCCGACGACGAGGACTCCGACGTCGCCGAGGAGGACGCGGGCGACGAGGAGGTGCCCGTCTTCCTGAGCCACCGGGGTCGCCTGCTGCTCTTCAAGACGCCTGAGTCGCTGGTCAGTTTCGTCCGTTCCGGCGCGCCGAACGATCTCTCCCAACTGGACAGCTGGAATGAATTGTCCGAACGGGTGGAACCGGCCGACATCGCCCCGCTGGACGAGGACATCTACGAACTCGACCTGGTCGTGGAAAACCTGCGCGGCGGCCGCGACACCTGGGATTCCACCCTGCTCGTCGAGGCCGGCGAGGTGGCCCGCGACGTGGCGTACGCATTGCGCCTGCCCGCGGTGCTGGACATGCTCTCCGCCGGGTCCAGCCTCGACGACCTGGACGAGGCACTGCGCGCCACGATGAACGGCGGCGTCGGCGGATTCCTCGGCCGGCGACGGCTCAAGAAAATCGGGGCACAAACCGCAAGTTTGGGTTGGCGCACCATTGTCGGCAAGATCTCTGCTGTCGTGGACTGGCGCGACTGACCGCTACCAGGGAGCATCAGTCTCTGGCAGAAAAGACCTGTGTCCCGGGAGGAGGACGACGCCGTGGCGCTCGTGCGCGTGTACTGCGGTCTGGCCTCGGCGGATCCGGCCGGCCGACCGGCTTCGGCCGGTTCGAGGCTGACGTCCGCTGTGGTCGACGACGCAGGCCGTCTGCTGCATGTCTGCGAGATCGGTGACGACCCCGCCGGCTACGCCCGGCTGGTCGCGCTGCTCGTGGAGCGCTCGGGCGGGCCGAGCGGTGCGGCGATCGCCGCCGACAGCGACGACCACACCGTCACCTCGCTGCTCAGCGCCGCCGGTCGTCCCCTCGCAATCGCCGACGACGACTCCGTCGACGACTTCGCCGAACGGTTCGCCGACGACGACTCCCTCGAGGAGATGCAGTCCCCGGCGGTCGAGCGTCGGGCCGTCGGCCTCGCCCGCGCCCTCCAGGCGGGCGCCCTCTCCGCGGTGACCCTGCCCGCGCCCCGCGACCTGGCCGGCTACAAGCAGGTGCTGGCCGCCCACGCCGC
>NZ_JBFAMU010000470.1:0-3860 GCF_040656655.1 Micromonospora sp. NPDC049799 | reverse complement strand
AACGGCCGGGTGCTGGCCGCGGTGCTGGTCGCCGCAGTGCTGATCCTGACCATCCCGCTGGGCCTGCTTCAGCTGCTCGGCAAGATCGGCGATGAGGCCCCGCTCACCAGGGCGACGGCGTGGTCCACCACCTCGGCCCGGGAGGGACAGAGGGCGTGTCGGTAGCGGTGGTCGAAGGCGTTGCGCAACGCCAGGTCGGGGTGTGCGGTGGCCAGCGCCGACTGGTGCAGGCCGACCAGCCAGGCGCTCACCTCGATCCCGACCGCCCGCAGCGCGGTGGCGGCGTCGCCGGCGAGGTCCGCTACGACGGCCGGCCGGAGCCGGCCGCGCAGCGGGGGAACGGGGGCGAACCACAGGCCGCCGTCGAGATCGGCCACCGACGCCGGCGCACTCGTGCTGAGCAGCCAACGACCACTGTGGTACGCGAACGCGAGCCGCACCCGGTCGACGCCCGTCCCGGCCAGCCGGGCGGCCTGCCCGGCCGGGTCGGTCCGGAACGACACCGGGTGGGCGTACACCTCGGTCCTCATCGGCCGGCCTGCTCGTCCAGGGCGGCGATCAGGTTGGTCAGGGCGTTCTCGATGTGCGCGCGGGTGAGGCGCTCGGCGAGCTCGGCGTCGCCGCTCTCGGCCGCGTCGAGCATCGCCTCGTGCTCGGCGGACTCCTGCTCGAAGGTGGCCCGCAGCCGCCACCCGGCGGTGGCGACGAACGCGGTGAGGTCCTGGAGCTGGTCGAGGAAGCCGCAGAGGAACGGGTTGCCACACACCAGGTACAACTCGCGGTGGAAGCGCCGGTTGGCGATGCCGAGCCCGGCGGTCTCGCCGGTGCCGACCAGCACCGCGGCGTCGGCGAGCGCGGCGCGGGCGGCGGCGAACGAGCCAGCGCCCACGGTGCCCAGCCGGACGGCGGCCGGCTCGACCGAGGCGCGGGCGGTGTAGAGCTGCCGGACCGTCCCGGCGTCGATGCGCCGCACGCTGACGCCCTGGTAGGCGTTGATCTCGACGAGGCCGCTGGAGTGCAGTTGCTTGAGCGCCTCACGGACGGGGGTCTTGGAGACGCCGAGCATCTCGGCGAGCTCCCGTTCCACCAGCGGCCGCCCGGGGACGAGGGTGCCGTCCAGGATGGCGCGGCGCAGGGCGTCGCGGACCCGGTCGGCGCGCGAGGCCGGCTGCTCCAGGGAGAGCGCGGTGGTGGGCGGCGCGGTCGTGGCCGGCTCGGTGCCGTCCACTGTGGGATTGAGGGGCGATCGCGGCATGGCAGTATCGTGGTATACCACGATGGTCATCGACAAGACCTTCGGCGAACTTTTCTTCATCCCGTGCTGACCGCCCCGTCATCCCCGCGTAACAGGAGCAGCCGTGACTACCATCCCCTCCCCCGTCGCCACCAGCATGAACACCGTGGACGCCACCGTGTCGGCGGCCGTCGCCGCCGTGGAAGCCCTCGCACCGATCGCCGTCCGCGCCGACCTGCTACGGGCCGCAGCCGGTGCGATGGAGGCCGCCGCCACCGAGATCGTCACCCTGGCCGACGAGGAGACCCACCTCGGGCCCACCCGGCTCACCGGCGAACTGGCGCGCACCGTCGGCCAGCTGCGCCTGTTCGCCGAGGCCGTCGACGAGGGATCACTCCTGGACGTCACCGTCGACCACGCCGACCCGGCCGCGACCCCCGTGCCGCGACCCGACGTACGCCGGATGATGGTGCCGATCGGGCCGGTCGCGGTATTCGCGGCGAGCAACTTCCCCCTGGCCTTCTCCGTCGCCGGCGGGGACACGGCCTCCGCGCTCGCCGCCGGCTGCCCGGTGGTGGTCAAGGCGCACGAGGGCCATCCCCGTCTGTCCGACCTGGTCGGCCGGATCCTCGCCGACGTGCTGCCGGCCGGTGCCGTCACCGTGCTGCACGGCCGGGAGGCCGGCCGGGACCTGGTGCTCCACCCGGCGGTCCGCGCGGTCGGCTTCACCGGCTCGGAGGCGGGCGGACGGGCCCTGTTCGACCTCGCCGCGTCCCGGTCGGACCCGATCCCCTTCTACGGCGAGCTGGGCTCGGTCAACCCGGTGGTCGTCACCCCGGCCGCCGTGGCCGCGCGGGGCGCCGACATCGCGCGGGCGTACGTGGGCTCCTTCACCCTCGGGCTCGGGCAGTTCTGCACCAAGCCCGGGCTGCTGTTCCTGCCCGCCGGGCACGGCCTGGAGGGGGTCCTGACCGAGGCGGTCACCCGGGTGCCCGCCGGTCCACTCCTGGGGGACTGGATCCGCGCCGGCTTCGACGTGGCGCTCGCGGGCCTGGCCGCCCTGCCGGGCGTCCGGGCGCTGCTGCCGCCCCGACCCGGGTCAGGCTCGACCGGGGCACCCGCACTGCTCACCATGCCCGCACGGGACTTCCGGGCCACGCCCGAGGCCGCCCGGGAGTGCTTCGGCCCGGCCTCGCTGGTCGTCGAGTACGCCGACGACACCGACCTGCTGGCGGCGCTCGCCATCGTGCCCGGCGCGCTGACCACCGGCGTGCACGCCGAGCGGGGCCAGGACACCGACCTGGTCCGCGCGGTGCTCGACCTGGCCGTCGCACGCTCGGGACGGGTGGTGTTCAACGGCTGGCCGACCGGGGTCGCGGTGACCTGGGCGATGCACCATGGTGGGCCGTGGCCGGCCACCACCGCCCCGCTGCACACCAGCGTGGGGGTCGCGGCCGCCCGCCGGTTCCTCCGCCCGGTCGCCTGGCAGGACGTGCCCGACGACCTGCTGCCGGAGGCCCTGCGCGAGGCCAACCCGCTCGGGCTGCCGCGTCGGGTGGACGGCGTCCTGACGTGAGCACCCGCAACGCCGATGGGACAGACACGACGAACGACGGTAGCGTCCTGCACACAGCTGTGCGTCTCGGCGGAGAGATGGGGCGAGGACGATGGGCATCCCCTGGCTCGACATCGACCCCGACGGTCTCCGTCACGCTGCCGGGCAGATCGTCGATGCGGCGGACCGACTGGCCGCCACACCGGCAGCCTCCGACGGTGACGCCCTCCTCCGACCCGCCTTCGGCGGACCGGCTCATCCGGTCACCAGACTCTGGGCCGAGGAACTGGCGCGCGTCGTCAGCGAGCTGCACGACGTCGCCGGAGTTCTGCGGTCCACCGCCGACTCGATCGCGCGGGTCGACGAGGAGATCTCGGCTCGGTTGGAGGGGCGGCACGGATGACCGGGGACCGCATGCCGCTCACCTACCAGCATTTCGTCGCGGATCCTCCCTCCCCGACCGGAGGGGAGGCCGACGACGTCTGGACCGAGGCGGCACGGGCGACCCGGGAGGCCGCCGACGAGTTGGGCCGGCTCCAACGGCTCGTCTCGGAACACTGGCGGTCGGGGCGGGATCGGGACCACGTCGACGACAGGCTACGGCGGCTGGTGCACCGACTGGACGAAGCTCACGACGCCACTCGCCAGATCGCCACGGCACTTGTCAGCCGAGCGGCCGAGCTGGCGGAGGTCCGACGGACGATCCGGGAGGTCGTGGACGAAGCGAGATCGGTGGGGCTGGTGGTGGCGTCGGACGGCACAGTTGGACCGCAGCCGGGCTCCGCTCTCCCGCCGCTGCCCGTACGCGCTCTGGCCGCCCGGTTGACGACGCGGATCACCGAGGCGACGGCACGGGCGGCAGGGGTGGAGACGCGGACCGCCGCCCTGCTCGCGGCCGTACCGCCGCCACTCTGACAGCCACGCTCAGGCCGGTTCGGACCACGCCGTCTGGATGAGTTGCTGACCGTCCTGCCGGCGCACCAGGGTCCCCCGGCCGGGCGGCTGCGGGCTCGGCCGCAGGGTGCCGAAGACAGCACCCTCCTCCCGGTTGCCGGACATCAGCAGACCGGG
>NZ_JBFAMU010000469.1:0-3871 GCF_040656655.1 Micromonospora sp. NPDC049799 | reverse complement strand
GCCCCCACCACTTTCGCCGGGCTGCCCGGACGCTCGCTGCTGCGGGTCGGCCCGGTCAGCGTGCAGGTCCGCCGCCGGGCGGTGCTCGTCGCCGCCGCGACGACGGTGCTGCTGCTGGTCGCCGGTCTGCTCAGCCTCTCCCTCGGCACCCCGTACGTCGCCACCCCCGACGTGCTCCGCGCGCTCTCCGGCGCCGGCACTCCGTACGACCTGGTGGTCCTCGATCTGCGGCTGCCCCGGCTGGTGCTGGCGGCGGTGGCCGGCGCTGCCTTCGGCGTGGCCGGCACCCTGATCCAGAGCGTGGCCCGCAACCCCCTCGCGAGTCCCGACGTCATCGGCGTCACCCAGGGTGCGGGCCTGGCCGCCACGGTCGCCCTCACCAGCGGTGCCGCCGCCGTCCTCGTCGCGCCCAGCGCGCTGCTCGGGGGGCTGGTCGCGGCGGCACTGCTGCTCGCCCTCGGCGCCCGGCACGGGCTGGCCGCGCAGCGGTTCGTGCTCGCCGGCGTCGCGGTCGCGTTCGCCCTGCGCGCGCTGACCGAGGTGGTCCTGCTCACCGCCGACCCCATCGACGGCCTGCGAGCGCAGATCTGGCTGATCGGCACCCTCGCCGGGAAGGGCTGGACCGAGACGCTCTGGATCACCGCCACCCTCGCCGCGCTGCTGCCGGTGCTGGCCTGGGCCGGCTGGGCGCTCAACAGCAGCGCCCTGGACGACGACACCGCCCGGGGCATCGGCCTGCGGCCCACGGCCCGCCGGATCGGCCTCGCCGGCACCGGCGTCGCCGTCGCCGCGATGGTCACCGCGCAGGTCGGCGCCGTCGACTTCGTCGCCCTGGTCGCCCCGCAACTGGCCCGGCGGCTGGTCCGCGCCGAGCGTCCCCCGATGGTCTGCGCCGCCCTCGTCGGCGCGCTGCTGCTGGTGCTCGCCGACCTGGCCGGCCGTCGGTTGTTCGCACCCACCCAGCTTCCCGCCGGGGTGCTCACCGCCGCCATCGGCGGCCCGTACCTGATGTTCCTGCTGCTCCGCGGTCGCCGGAGGCCGACGTGACCGCCTCCGTTCCCGGCCGGGTGGCGGTGGCCCCCGTGCCGACTCCGCCCGCCGGCCACCGTGGCGACGGCGCCGCCATATTCCCGTTCGCCGACCCCTGCAAGGAGGCGTGATGCTCTCCACCCGCGACCTGGTCGCCGGATACGACGAGCGGACCGTGCTGGACGGGCTCGACCTTGACCTGCCCGCCGACGCCTTCACCGTCATCGTCGGCCCCAACGCCTGCGGCAAGTCGACGCTGCTGCGCACCATGGCCCGCCTGCTCACGCCCCGGCGGGGGACCGTGCTGCTCGACGGCACCGCCATCCGCGACCTGCCCACCCGCGAGGTCGCCCGCCGGCTCGGCGTGCTGCCCCAGAGCCCGCTCGTCCCCGAGGGCGTCACCGTCGCGGACCTGGTCGGACGGGGTCGGCAGCCGTACCAGCGGTGGTGGCGGCAGTGGTCCGACGAGGACGCCGCCGCCGTCGACCGGGCGATGGCCCTCGCCGACGTCGCCGGGCTGGCCGACCGGCCGGTCGACACCCTCTCCGGCGGGCAGCGGCAGCGGGTCTGGATCGCCATGACGCTCGCCCAGGACACCGAGGCGCTCCTGCTCGACGAGCCGACCACGTTCCTCGACCTGGCGCACCAGGTGGAGGTGCTGGACCTGCTGCACCGGCTGCGTGTCGAGCGGGGCCGGACCGTCGTGGCCGTGCTGCACGACCTCAACCAGGCCGCCCGGTACGCCGACCACCTGATCGCCATGCGCTCCGGCGCCGTGGTGGCCGCCGGGCCACCCCGCGAGATCCTCACCGCCGACCTGGTCCGGGACGTGTTCGGCCTCGACTGTGTCGTCGTTCCCTGCCCGGTGACCGGCGCGCCGCTCGTGGTGCCCGGCCTCACCTCGCCGTCCCTGTCGCCCATCGCCTCCGTCTCGGCCCCCGTTCCGGTGCCGACTCCGACTCCGGCTTCGGACCCGACGACGGATCCGACCCCCTCCGCTCCGGCGGCCACCGCTCCGGTGTCCCGCCAGCCCTGACCGGCCCGCGCGGCGTCGCCGCGCACCGGCTCGTACCTCGAAAGGAACCTCATGCGTCGTCTCGCCGCCGCACTCACCACGGCGCTCGCCCTCGGCGTCGGTCTTACCGCCTGCGGTGAGAGCGACCCGGTCGCCGGCACCACCACCGGGGAGACCCGGGAGATCACCCACGCCATGGGCACCACCAAGGTGCCGGCGGAGCCGAAGCGGGTCGTGGTGCTCGACACCGACAAGATCGACACCGCGCTCTCCCTCGGCGTGAAGCCGGTCGGCGCCGCCACCGCCGGCGAGGCGAAGAGCTGGCCGACGTACTTCGGCGAGGACAAGCTCGCCGGCATCACCGAGGTCGGGGTGCTCACCGAGCCCGACCTGGAGGCGATCAACGCCCTCAAGCCGGACCTGATCCTCGGCAGCAAGTTCCGTCAGGAGAAGTTCTACGACGAGCTGGCGGCCATCGCGCCGACCGTCTTCACCGAGAAGGTGGGCATCACCTGGAAGGAGAACTTCCTCCTCGACGGCAAGGCCCTCGGCAAGGAGCAGGAGGCTCGCGGGTTGCTCGACACCTACGAGAAGCGGGCGAAGGACTTCGGCGCGTCGCTCGGTGACGCCGCCACCCGCGAGGTCTCCATCGTGCGGTTCATCCCCGGCGCCATCCGCGTGTACGGCCCGGACTCGTTCTCCGGCATCGTCATCGGCGACACCGGCCTCGGCCGCCCCGAGCGGCAGAAGCTCGACGGCAAGGAGGACAAGCGCTTCGACCTGGTCAGCCCCGAGCGGATCAGCGAGGTCGACGGCGACGTGGTGTTCGTGACCGCGTACGGCGAGAAGGCGGTCGCCGAGCAGGCCACCGTCACCGGCGGCAGCCTGTGGAAGAACCTGTCCGCCGTCAAGGCGGGCAAGGCGCACGTCGTCAGCGACGAGGTCTGGATGACCGGCATCGGCGTCGGCGCCGCCAACAAGATCCTCGACGACCTCGCCAAGTACCTCGCGGCGTAACGCCCCACCCCGCGCGCGCCGGGTCGTGCAAGATCGTGCTCGATCCCTGAAGTAGTGGCCTCCCCAACGGTGGGAGGCCACTACTTCCCTGTTCGGGCACGATCTTGGGAAGGGTCAGACCCGTGCGGCGCGGTGACCGCGGGACCGCAGGGCGGCGCGCACCTCTGCCAGGAAGCCGTCGAGGTCCTCGCGGAGCCGCTTCGACGTCACGTGCAGCACGATCCAGTCATCGCCCTGGAGTCGGTTGAGGCGGCGGCGGTCCCGGTGGAACTGCCCGGGCTCGTCGTGCCACAGCCCGTCGTACTCCACCGCCACCTTGAACTCCGGCCAGGCCAGGTCAAGCCGCGCGACGAAGCGCCCCCGGTCGGTGACCACCCACTGGGTCCGTGGCCGGGGCAGGCCCGCGAGGACCAGCGTGACGCGGGTGCGTGACTCCTGCGGGGACTCCGCGCCGGCGTCCGCCAGGTCCACCGCGCGCAGCATCGCCCGCCAGCCACGCTGGCCGGCCCGGGCGAGGGCGTACTCACGCAGGGCCTCCATGGTGGTGAGCCGCGCGGCCAGCAGCGCGTCGATGATCACGACTGCCTCGACGACGTCGAGCCAGCGGGCGACGTCCCAGCAGGTCCGGGCCGGGGTGGTCACCGTGACTCCGGCCCGTTCGACGATCTCGGTGCGGTCGACGAGAGCCCGGTGGATCCTCAACCCAGCGGTCGGCCCGATCCGCGAGGACGTCGGCCGGGTCCCGACACGGCCGGCCGCGAGGGCGGTGGTCGTGGGGGTGGTGTCCGCGCCGGCGGTGCCTGCGCCGGC
>NZ_JBFAMU010000468.1:0-3874 GCF_040656655.1 Micromonospora sp. NPDC049799 | reverse complement strand
TGATCGGCGCCTTCGCGGTCGGCCTGGTCATCACCGTGGTGGCCGCGCTGCTGCCGGCGCTGCGGGCGGCGCGGATCCCACCGATCGCCGCGATGCAGGACGTGGCGACGCCGGACCGGCCGCTGACGAAGGTGACCGTGGCCGGCGGCATCGTCACCGGCATCGGCGCGGTGCTGCTCTTCCTGGGCCTCAGCGGCAACGCCCGGGGCAACACCCTCGCCACGATCCTCGCCGGGGTGCTGTTCGCGTTCATCGGCGTCGCTCTGCTGACCCCGCTGATCAGCCGGCCGGTGGTGAGCCTGCTCGGGGCGTTGTTCGCCTGGTCGGTGCCGGGCAAGCTCGGTCGGCTCAACTCCGGCCGCAACCCGCGCCGCACCGCCATCACGGCCGCCGCGCTCATGGTCGGCATCGCCCTGGTCACCGGAGTCACCGTGATCCTGGACTCGGCCAAGGGCAGCTTCGGCAAGTTGGCGGAGACCGGTGTCAAGGCCGAGCTGGTCATCGCCGGGGTGCAGAGCGGTCCCCGGCCGCCGAGCTTCGACCCGGGCGTGCTGGAGAAGGCCGCGGCGCTGCCCGGTGTGCGACTGGTCGACGGCGAGTACGGCGACCTGGCCATCGTCGGCGGCGAGCAGACCTGGGTGACGGCGTCCAGCGACGTCGCCGCGCAGGGGCAGATCTTCGGCACGGAGGTGGTCGCCGGTGACGTCAGCCGCGTCGGCCCGGGCCAGATGCTGGTCAGCTCCGACGTGGCGACCGAACGCGGGCTGTCGGTCGGCTCGACGGTGCCGGTGCAGCTGACCCGGGGTGAGCAGCGCACCTACACGGTGTCCGGCATCTACAAGAGCTCGGAGCTGAACAACCCGCTGGTGCTGCCGGAGGAGGCCGCGAAGGACTTCGCCGTCCCGCAGCCGATCCAGGCTTTCCTCCAGCTCGCCCCCGGCACAAAGGTGGCCGACGTGCAGCCGCAGGTCGAGGCGCTGCTCGCGGACAGCCCCGAGGTGTCGGTGGCCGACCGGGACGCGTTCGTCGAGCAGCAGACCAGCCAGCTCGACGGCCTGCTCACGATGATCCAGATCCTGCTGGCGCTGGCCATCGTGATCGCCGTGCTGGGCATCGTCAACACCCTGGCGCTGTCGGTGCTGGAGCGCACCCGTGAGCTGGGTCTGTTGCGGGCGATCGGCCTGCGTCGGGCACAGACGATGCGGATGATCACCGTCGAGGCGGTGGTGATCTCGGTGTTCGGCGCGCTGCTCGGTCTCGCCGTGGGCACCGGGCTCGGCGCGGCCGTGGTCGAGGCCCTCCGGGACGAGGGCATCACCGACCTGGTGCTCCCCTGGGGCCAGATGGGCATCATGCTGGGCCTCGCGGCGATCGTCGGGGTGGTGGCCGCGGTGCTGCCCGCCGTCCGCGCCGCGCGGATCAACGTCCTGGGCGCCATCGCCCACGACTGAGTGGTGGACGGAAGGCCTCCGCTCTGCGCCTGGCGCGGAGCGGGGGCCTTCTCAACGCACCGGCGGCGGCTCGCCGAGCAGGGCCGCGAGCAGCTCCAGGTCCGCCGCGGTGAGGCTCTCCAACTGGTGTACGCCGTCGGCCGGGCTCAGCGGCACCTCGGCCGGTACCGCGAGCACCGCGGCACCGGCGGCGAGCGCGCTGGCCACTCCGGTCGGCGAGTCCTCGATCGCCACACAGCGCGCGATCGGCACGCCGAGCATCCGGGCGGCGGTCAGGTACGGCTCGGGGTGCGGCTTCGCCGCGTCGACCTCGTCGCCGCACACCACCACGTCGAAGTTGTCCCGGCCCAGCGTGTCGAGGGCCACCTCGACCAGCGCCCGGCCGCTGGAGGTGACCAGGGCGGTGGGGATGCCCGCGGCGCGTACCGCCCGCAGCAGCGGTGACGCGCCGGGCCGCCAGCGCAGCCCGGTGCGGAACAGCTCCAGGATCCGCGCGTCGATCCACGCGGCGCTGACCTCGGGGTCCCGCTCCGGCTGGCCGAGGTCCTCGTGCAGGATCCGCATCGACGCGGCCATGCTGGTGCCGATCATCGCCTTGCGGGCGGCGTCGGAGAGGCTGCCCCCGTACGCGTCGGCCAGCTCGCGCAGCGCGACGTCCCACAGCTTCTCGCTGTCGACCAGGGTGCCGTCCATGTCGAAGAGCACGGCGGCGGGATGGTGGCTGCTCAGCGGATCCTCCTCGGGGTGGGCGTACCGGAGGATCCTCCCAGCCGGGGTCCGGCCGGCGACGGCGGTGCCGGCCGGGGTGAGCTACGCCGCCACCGGCGCTCAGGTGAGGTCGCAGGCGTCCAGGGACTGCTCGTAGCCGCGGAAGAACGCCTCGGTGCGCTGCTCGGCGGTGCCGTGCGAGCCCTCGGCGAACCACGGCTGGTCGGGGTCGTCGCCGACGGCCAGCAGCCCCTCGCGGAACTCCTCCAGGTCGCCGTCGGCCAAGGCCAGGACCTTGCCCCGGACCGAGTCGCCGAGGAACGCCCCGGCCATGCAGTCGGCCTGCAGCTCCTGCTGGATGGTGAACTCGTAGCGGATGCCGAGCCGGGTCTGGATGCCGTGGGCGTACTCGTGGCCGAGCAGGTAGTAGACGAAGGCGTCGCCGATCTGCCGGAACGCGCCCACCGACCAGCGGACGTCGTAGGCGATGAAGTCGCCGGCCGAGCAGTAGACGGCGTTGTTGCGGGGGATCTCCTGCCCGCCGCAGGCGACCTCGCCGTCGCGCTGGTACGGCAGGATCCGCCGCACCGGCTGGAAGCGTTCGCCGGAGGCACGGAACTGCTCGGACCAGTACCGCTCCGCGATGCGCTGCGCCGTCACGACGTCGTCCTCGAACTCCTCGACGCTGGTGGTGCCGTCGGCGCGGGTCGTCGACGGGTCGGGGTCGGCGGACCGCTGGTCCGGGGCCGGCTGACCCGACGGCGCGGAGACTCCCCCGACGGCGCAGCCGACCGCCGCCACCAGCGCCACCGCCAGGCCCACGAGTGACCCTCCCGACCCTCGTCGCGCCCGCGTCCTCATCGTGCCCTCCCCGGCGTCGGCCTCGTCGTCGTGCAGTACCCCGGCGGCCCGTCCGCCATGCCGACCGGCTGTATCTACGCCCGTGGCGTGTCGTCGGTTCACCATGGACGGCGCGGGGTGCAATGTCGGCGGGCGGGACGTGTCCGGGATCCGCGAACGGCTTCGACGTCCCGGGTGGCAGCGCACGGGGCGCACCGCGGAAGGAGAAGCCATGAAATTCATGATCATGCTCTACGGGTCGCAGCGGGACTACGACGCGATGGCCGGGCGCCCGACCGACGGCCCGACCATGACGCCGGAGCAGGTCGCCGCGATGCACGAGCACATGACCGCGTTCCACCAGAAGCTCGTCGAGTCGGGTGAGCTGGTCGACGCCCAGGGACTGACCGCCCCGGTGCACGCCCGGCGGATCCAGCTCAGCGGCGGCGTGCCCGTGGTCACCGACGGGCCGTACCCGGAGACGCAGGAGGTCCTCGCCGGCTACACGGTCGTCGACGTCGCCAGCGTCGACCGGGCGGTGGAGATCGCCGCGGGCCTGGTCAACCCGGACGCGCCCGGCGAGTACGTGGACGTCCGGCCGATCGCCGAGGGCATCGACGACCTGGACGGCTGAGGTGGCCCGGTGACCGACCGAGGTGTCGAGGACGTGCTGCGCGCACTGGCGCCGCAGGTCCTCGGCGCGCTCACCCGCCGCTACGGCCACTTCGACAGTGCCGAGGACGCCACCCAGGAGGCGCTCATCGCCGCCGCCACGGCGTGGCCCCGCGACGGCGTACCGGAGCGTCCCCGCGCCTGGCTGATCACGGTGGCCTCCCGGCGGCTGACCGACCTGCTGCGCGCCGAGCAGGCCCGGC
>NZ_JBFAMU010000467.1:0-3879 GCF_040656655.1 Micromonospora sp. NPDC049799 | reverse complement strand
GCGGCGGTCGGCCTGACGGTGCTCGCGTACGCGGCCGGGTCGGTGCTGCACGCGTCGGGCTTCCTCGCGGTCTACGTCGCCGGGGTGGTGCTGGGACGGCCGCGGGCACGCAGTAGGCTGGCTGCCGTGGTGACGTGGATCGTGGTGGCGCTGGTGCTGGTTCCGCTCGTCGTGTTCGGGCTTGCTGTCCGGCCGCTGCTGGCGCGGCTGCCCCGGTTGCGCCGGGCGGCCCTGTCGCTGGAGGGGCGCGCGGCCGAGGCGGAGACGCTCCGCGAGGCCGCCGAGAGCCTGCAGGAGCGTGCCGAGGCGCTGCAACGTCAGCTCGACACCGCCGGGCAGCGGGTGGCCCTGATCAAGGCGAAGCGCGGAGACTGATCGACCGGCGTCGCGACACTGCGCGCTGCGGCCCCGTTGCGCGCAGGAACGCGCCGGCCGGGCGGTTGACGGGACATCGCCGGTTGGTCAAGACTTCACCGGCCGGGATCAACCACCACCGCCCGGCGGGTGGCAACAACCCACGACGGACGTACGATGGGCTGCGGTACCACCCCTCATCGACACAGAGCGACTGGAGCTTCCCATGGGTGCCCTCAAGCCGTGGCACATCGCCGTACTCGTGGTCGTGCTGATCCTGCTCTTCGGCGCGAAGCGGCTCCCCGACGCGGCCCGTTCGCTGGGCCGCTCGCTGCGGATCATCAAGGCCGAGACGAAGAGCCTGCACGACGACGACCGGGACCTCGCCGAGAAGGCCGACGCGCAGTCCGGCTACCAGCCGCTGCCGCCGCACGCCGGTCAGCAGGCTCCGTACGGCCAGCAGGCGCCCTACCAGGCCCCGCCGCAGCAGCCGGTCGTCGACCCGGTGCAGCGCGTCCGCGACAACTGACCGAGAGGCCCGAGCATCGTGGCCTTCGCTCTGCGTAAGCGCGCTCCGAGCACCTTCGAACGGGCCGCCGACGGCTCGATGACCCTGATCGAGCACGTCCGGGAACTGCGCAACCGGCTGTTCAAGGCGTCGCTGGCGATCCTGATCGGCTTCGGCTTCGGCATCTGGCTCGCGTCTCCGGTGCTCGGCATCCTCAAGAAGCCGTACTGCGATCTGCCGCAGGCGCAGCTGTCCAACGGGGCGTGCAACTTCGTCCAGCTCGGCCCGGCCGACCTGTTCCTGCTCAACCTGAAGATCGGTCTGTGGGTCGGTCTGATCATCGCGGCGCCGGTCTGGCTCTACCAGCTCTGGGCGTTCATCGCGCCCGGCCTGCACCGGCACGAGCGGCGGTACGCGTACGTCTTCACCGGCCTGGCGGCGCCGCTGTTCGCCGCGGGTGCGGTGTTGGCGTACTTCGTGACCGCCAAGGGCCTGGAGTTCCTGCTGCAGGTCACCGACGCGAACATCAGCACGACGCTGGACATCACCCGTTACGTCTCGTTCGTCACGAACCTGATCCTGCTCTTCGGGGTGGCGTTCGAGTTCCCGCTGCTGGTGCTGATGCTCAACTTCGTCGGCATCGCCAGCGCGAAGCGGCTGCTGAGCTGGTGGCGGGTGGCGGTGTTCGTGTTCTTCGCGTTCGCGGCGGTGGTCACGCCCACGCCGGACCCGTTCGGCATGACGGCGCTGGCGATCTGCCTCTGCGCGCTCTACTTCGCCGCGGTCGGGGTCGCGTTCCTCAACGACCGCCGCAAGGGGCGCGGCAAGGAGATCTACGAGGGTGTCGCCGACGACGAGGTGTCGCCGCTGGAGTTCGACGCCCAGCCGGTCGAGGCCGGTGCGCGGGTCGACGCGACCGCACCGATCCCCGTGCCGGAGCCGGTCGCCGCGCCGGCCCCGATCGACCGCCGCTACGACGACATGACCTGACCTCGGCGCCATGGCACCACGGACGGCCGCCCCCGGGACCCGGGGGCGGCCGTCCGTCGTCCGACGGGCGGGGCGTTCTCACGTTGATCAAGGGTTTTGCGTCACAGCCGCGCCGGATCCTGACGCATATCCCTTGATCAACGGGTCGCGGGGCTAGACCGGCAGGTCCCGGTCGAGGAAGCGCTGACCCCAGCGGGTCATCTCGGCCACCACGGTCTCCAGGCTGCGACCCAGCGGAGTCAGGGTGTACTCGACGCGCGGCGGGACCTCGGCGTAGACGTGCCGGTGGACGAGCCCGTCGCGTTCCAGCTCGCGCAGCTGGAGGGTGAGCATCTGCTGGGTGACGCCCGGGATGGCGCGGCGCAGCTCGCCGAAGCGACGGGTGCCGTCCAGCAGGGTGTGCACGATCAGGGGCTTCCACTTGCCGCCGATGGCGTCGATGGTCGCGGTCACCGGGCAGGCGCTGCGGTCGTACGCGGGCGCTGGCGCGTCAACCACGCTGACCTCCAAAGGTATGAAAAACAGGACTACGCCGCACCATTATGCGTACTTGTCGAAACGGTTCCAAGAGCAGAGCGTGGTGGTGACCGCTTCACCTCTCCCGACGAAAGCGACACCCCGACATGTCTGAGCACCACGGCACCATCGAGAAGGTCCTCGTCTACGGCGCGACGGGGCAGCAGGCCCGCCCGGTGGCGGTACGGCTGCTGGAGGCCGGCTTCACCGTCCGGGTCGCGTCGCGGACCCCCGCGCGGGCGGCGGACCTGGCCGACCTGGGCGCCGAGGTCGTGGCCGCCGACTTCAGCGACCCGGCCAGCCTGCGCGCGGCCAGCGCGGGCATGGACGGGGTCTTCCTGCTGGTCCCGTTCTTCGACCCCCAGGCCCGCTACGGCCGTGAGGCCGTCGACGCCGCGCGCGACGCCGGTGTACGCCTCATCGTGTGGAACCCGACGGGGGCGATCCCGCCGGAGCGCACCGGCAACCCGGGGCTGGACGTCCGGCGGGACATCCACGAGCACCTGGAGGGCAGCGGCGTGCCGCACATCGTGGTGCAGCCGACCGCGTACATGGAGAACCTCCTCGGGCCCTGGACCGCCCCGGAGGTGGCGGCGGCGGACACCTTCGCCTACCCGACCCCGCTGGAGGTCGTCATGCAGTGGGTGAGCCACGACGACGTGGCGGCGTACGCCGTCGCGGCCTTCCGCCGTCCGGACCTCGCCGGCCGGGTCTTCGACGTCGGCGGGCCGGAGGCGCTCAACGGGGAGGAGGTCGCCGAGCGGTTCTCCGTCGCCCTGGGACGGCGGATCGCGTTCCGGCCGATGCCGCCGAAGGAGTTCGGCGCCCACTTCGAGGCCATCGGTGGTCCGGGCGCGGGCGACGACGTGACCGCCGCCTACGAGGCCGTCTACGAGAACCCGGCGATGCTGAGCGCCCGGGTCGACCTGGCGGCCACCCTGTCGGAACTGCCGATCACGCCGACGCCGCTGCGGGAGTGGGTGGGCCGCCACGCCGCCATGTTCACCCGCTGACCGGGCTGACGGTTCCGGCCGGTATCCCGGCGGCGGCCGGGCCGGTGGAGTGCCGCATAGCGTAGGGCGCGCCCGGCGTCAGCCCCCGCGTCGGCAATCCGTCAGGGGACGCCTCGGCGGTGCGTTCGGGTGATCGGGTCATTACGATGTGTCGACGATACGACGAGGGAGGTCGCTTCCCAGTGCGTCGTCCGACGTGCAGCCGTCCACCCGACGCCCCGGTCGAGGCAACCTCCGGGACGTGGCGAGGCATCGCCGTGGCCCGGTACGCCGTGCTGCTGGGAGCCGCCGTGGGGGCGGGCTTCCTGGCCGCGTCGCTCTCCGCCGGTCCGGTGGAGGCGGCGGACCGGGCCGGGGTGCCCCGCGCGCAATCGAGCGGCGTCGCGGACCCGCCCCGTCCACCGGCGCTCGCGTCGGCGCGTCCGACTCGGACCGGGGACGGGGCGGGCGGGCCCGACGCGCGGGCGTCCGTCATTCCCACCGGGAAACCGGCCGCGT
>NZ_JBFAMU010000466.1:0-3911 GCF_040656655.1 Micromonospora sp. NPDC049799 | reverse complement strand
CTCGCCGACCTGGCCCGCGACGACCTCCTGCGGTGGGGCGACATCGCCACCGGCCGGGAACCGCTCCCGGCGCTGCCGGCCGGGGTCCGGGACCGGCTGCCCGAGCTGGTCGCCCTGGAGTCCCGCCTGCCCGCGTACGCCGCCGCCGCGCCCGGCCTCGTCCACGGTGACCTGCGCCCGGACAACGTGCTGATCGACGGCGCCGGTCGCGCCTGGTTCCTCGACTGGACCTGGCTGTGCCACGGGCCGGCCTGGTTCGACCTGGTGACCCTGTTCCTCGGGTACGCCGACGGCTCCGACGCGGGGTGGCCCGACACCGACCTCGCGGCGCTCCTCAGCGGGCACCCCGCCGTCGCCGGTACGCCCCCGGACGCGGTGGACGTCACGCTGGCGGCGCTGGCCGGTTACCTCCTCACCACGGCGACCGAGCCCACGCCGCCGACGGCATCGCCGGAGCTGCCCGCCCACCAGCGCCGGAACGGGGAGCGGGCCCTGGCCTGGCTGGCCCGCCGGCGGAACTGGCGGTGAGTGGCGCCGGCGCCGCCCGGGAGGCGTTTTGGCTCGTCCCGGGGCCACCTGGTAACCTGGCTATTCGCGCAGCGATGACGCATGCTTGTCGCGCGCCCAAGCTGACCAACCCGAGCTATTAGACGAGGCTGTCGCGTGGCGAACATCAAGTCCCAGATCAAGCGCAACCGGCAGAACGAGAAGCGCCGGCTGCGGAACAAGTCGGTCAAGTCGTCGCTGAAGACCGCCATCCGGAAGTTCCACGAGGCCGCCGAGGCGGGCGACGTGGAGAAGGCGACCGCTCTCATGCAGGACGCCTCCCGTAAGCTGGACAAGGCGGTCAGCAAGGGCGTGATCCACTCGAACCAGGCCGCGAACCGCAAGTCCGCGATCTCCAAGCGCGTGGGTTCGCTCGCCGCCTGAGGCGACGTCCGTTCTGACCTGAAGCCCCGGGGCGACTCCCGGGGCTTCAGGCTGTCCAGGTCCGGCGCCCGCCACGTCCAGCGCTCGGCTCGTGGATCGGCCGAGCAGGTCACTCCCGCGGGTGGCGGTCCGGCCGCACCGGACCTGCCGCGCTCCCCCGTCCCGCCTGCGGGTGACCGCCCGGGGCCGCACGGGTGGAGTCCGCCGGAGGGTCCGTCGTCACGAGGACACCCGGCACGCTGTGCAGGATCCAGTCCACCCGGGCCTTGCCGACGGCCGGTTCCATCTGCTGCCGGAAGCGGTCTCGTTCCTGGTCGGGCACCTGGGCCGCGGACCGGACCACCCGCTCCGCCACCAGGTCGTTGAACTTGACCATCACGGCGACCGTGGCCGGCAGGATCAGCACGGCCCACCAGGTGACCAGTTCGGCGAGGGCGAGCAGCGCGGCGAGCGCGACGGCCCCCTCGAAGAAGACGAAGCAGAGCACCCCGCCCGGGTTGACGAAACGCAGGCGCAGGGCCCGGGCGTAGAGCGGGCGTGACCGCTCCACGTCGACCGCGACGGTGGCCCACGAGCCCCGGGGCGGTCCCTTCACCGGGCGCCTCCCTGCCGGGCGGCCACGACCGAGAAGACGGCCTTCTCCAGCGCGTACGCCCGGTCCTCCGCGCCGCCCTTCACGGCCGCGTTGCACTCGGCGGCGGCACGCATCGCCAGCACCAGCCCCTCGGGCGTCCAGCCGCGCCCCTGCCGCTGCGCCCGCTCGACCTTCCACGACGGCATGCCGAGGGTGCTGGCCAGCTGGTACGAGCTGCCCCGCCCGGCGGACGCCACCCGCGCCACGGTGCGTACGCCGTCGGCGAGGGCGTCGGCGATCGGCACCGGGTCGACGCCGACGTGCAGCGCCCACCGCAGCGCCTCCAGGGCTCCGGGCACGTCGCCGACCATGGTGGCGTCGGCGACGGTGAACCCGGTCACCTCGACCCGTCCCCGGTAGTAGCGGGCCACCGTGTCCGCGCCGATCCGGCCGTCGGTGTCGGCGATGAGCTGGGAACAGGCGGCGGCGAGCTCACGCAGGTCGTTGCCGACCGCCGCGATGAGCGCCTCGGCGGCGTCCTCGGTGCACCTGCCGCCGCCACGGCGGATCTCGTCGCGGACGAAGGTCACCCGGTCGCGGTGGCCCTTGAGCTTGGCGGCCGGGACGACCGTCGCGCCGGCCGCCTTGAGGCCGTCGGCGAAGGCCTTGCCCTTGGCGGCACCCAGGTGCAGCACGACCAGTTGCACGTCCGGGTCGGGGTTCTTCGCGTACGCGAGCAGGGCGGCGACGAGGTCCTTGCGGGCGTCCTGGCCGGCGCGCAGCACGAGCAGTCGCCGTCCGCCGAACAGCGACGGGCTGAGCATCTCGGCGAGCTCGCCGACAGCCAGCGCACCGGCCTGGTACTCCCGGACGTCCACGTCGGGGTCGACGGCGCGCGCCCGGGCGATCGCTTCGGAGACCGCGCGCGTGGCGAGCAGCTCCTCGTCCCCGAGGACGAGCAGAATGGGAGCGAGGCTGGCGGCGGTCACGCCGCCCATATTCGCACGGCCGGCGGTCGGAGCCAGCCTGCTCCTGCGGACTCCGGTGGCACACCCCGCACTCAGCGCAAATCCAGACATTTATCTCGCTTCACCTCTTAAGCCAAGAACAGGCATCGATCTACCCGCGCTGGTTTCCGGGCCGGAGGCCCCGGACCACCACGGCCAGGCCGGAGCCGGCCACCACCGCCACGTCGCCGTCGGTGTCGGTCCGCAGCACCCGCGCCCCGCCCCTGGTCAGCCGGCCCAGGACCGCCGGGTTGGGATGCCCGTACGTGTTGCCCGCGCCCACCGGCACGAGGGCCACCGCGGGGCGGACCGCGTCCAGGAAGTCCGGATCCTGGTAGGCCGACCCGTGGTGGGCGACCTTCAACACCTGTGCCCGCAGCCCTCCCGGTGGCGGGTGGTCCAGCAGGGCCCGCTGCTCCTCGGTCTCGGCGTCACCGGCGAGCAGGACGCGTACCCCGGCGACCGTGGCGAGCAGCATGAGGGAGTTGTTGTTCGGGTCGGAGCGGGTGCCCCGCAGCGGGTACGGCGGACCCACCAGCGTCAGCTCGACGGCTCCGGCCCGGTACCGCCAGCCGGCCGCTGCGGTCACCACCTCGGCGGAGCCCGCCGCCGCGGCGGCTCGGACCAGGTCCCGCCCGGCCGCCGGCTCCGGCCACGACGGTGCGAGCACGGCACCGACCCGCCGTCCCCGGAACACCCCGGCGACGCCTCCGGTGTGATCCACGTGGAAGTGGCTCACCACCAGCAGCGGCACCTCCCGTACGTCCAGACCGCGCAGGCACGCGTCCACCGCGCCCGGGTCCGGTCCGGCGTCCACCACCACCGCACGCCCCGGCGCCACCGGCAGCACCACCGCGTCCCCCTGGCCCACCGCGCAGGCGGCGACCACCCAGGTGGCCGGGGGCCAGCCGGGGGCCACCAGTCGCACCGGCAGGGCCCCGAGCACCACGGCGACCGCGACCACCGCCACCAGTCGGCGGACCACGGGGTGCCGGGTGGCGACCAGCATCGCCACGCTGAGCGCGCCCAGCAGCAGCGCCCCGGTCACGCCATCCGGCCAGGGCAGCGTGCCGGCCGGCAGCCGGGCCCCTTGCCGGGCGACCGTCACCAGCCACCACGCCGGCCAGCTCGCCAGCCAGGCGAGGAACTCCGCACCCGGCGGCCAGACCGGTGAGATCACCGCCGCCGCCACCCCGAGCACGGTCGCCGGGGCGATGGCCGGCACCGCGAGCAGGTTGGCCGGCACCGCGACCAGGCTGATCGTGCCCGAGATCCCGGCCACGACGGGCGCACAGGCGAGCTGCGCCGCGGCGGGCACCGCCAGCGCCTCCGCGAACCCGGTCGGCACCCGCCGCCGGCGCAGGGCGTCCCGCCAGCGGGGGACTGCTGCTGCTCGCCCC
>NZ_JBFAMU010000465.1:0-3936 GCF_040656655.1 Micromonospora sp. NPDC049799 | reverse complement strand
GTCGTGCCGCTGCGGGCCCGCGAGGGTGGCGTCCTGCGCCGGCCCGGCCACACCGAGGCCGCCGTCGACCTGACCCGGCTGGCCGGGCTGCGCCCCGCCGGCGTGCTCTGTGAGCTGGTCAACGACGACGGCACCATGATGCGGCTGCCGGACCTGGAGAAGTTCTGCGCCGAGCATGCACTGACCCTGGTCACGATCGCCGACCTGGTCGCGTACCGGCGGCGGACCGAGAAGCAGGTCGAGCTGGTCGCGGACGCCCGGATGCCCACGCGGCACGGGGTGTTCCGGGCGCTGGGCTACCGCAGCGAGCACGACTCGGCGGAGCATGTGGCCCTGGTCATGGGCGACATCGGCGACGGGCGCGACGTCCTGGTCCGGGTCCACTCCGAGTGCCTCACCGGGGACGTGTTCGGCTCGGTGCGCTGCGACTGCGGCCCGCAGCTGAACGCCGCCCTGGAACGGGTCGCCCGGGAGGGCCGTGGCGTGGTGCTCTACGTGCGCGGTCACGAGGGGCGGGGCATCGGCCTGCTGCACAAGCTCCAGGCGTACCAGCTCCAGGACCTCGGCCGGGACACCGTGGACGCCAACCTCGACCTGGGCCTGCCGGCCGACGCGCGGGACTACGGCACCGGCGCCCAGATCCTCTACGACCTCGGCGTACGCACGATGCGGCTGCTCACCAACAACCCGGCGAAGCGGGCCGGGCTGGAGGGGTACGGCCTGACCATCACCGGCCGGGAGGGGCTGCCCGTCCGGCCGCACCCGGAGAACGTGCGCTACCTGCGGACGAAGCGGGACCGGATGGGGCACCTGTTGGACGAGTTGGACGAGGTGACCGAGGCTCCGATGGGCCGCCCGGTCGCCGGCGACGAGATCGGAGCGTAGGGATGGCGGGTTTCGGTGAACCGGGCGTGGAGGCGGTGGACGCGGCCGGGATGACCGTGGGTGTGGTCGCCGCCCGCTGGCACGGCGAGCTGACCGACCACATGCTGCAGCGGGCGGTGGCCGCCGCCGAGGCGTGCGGGGCGCGGGCGGTCGTCGCCCGGGTGGCCGGTTCGGTGGAGCTGCCGGTGGTGGCCCAGGCCCTGGCCCGCCGCTGCGACGTGGTCGTCGCTCTCGGTGTGGTGGTACGCGGCGCGACCGCGCACTTCGACTACGTCTGCCGCTCGGTGACCGACGGGCTCACCCGGGTCGCCCTCGACGAGGGCAAGCCGGTCGCCCACGGTGTGCTCACCGTGGAGACCATCGAGCAGGCCCGCGACCGGGCCGGCCTGCCGGGTTCCGCCGAGGACAAGGGCTGGGCCGCCACGGTCGCGGCGCTCGACGCCGCCCTGGCGGTCCGGACGCTCGCCGGCATCGGTCACCGGGTCGGCTTCGCCGGCTGATCCCCGGCGCCTGATCCGGCGCGACGACCCGGCGCCCCTGGGGCGGTCGGGGTCGTGGGCGCTCCTGCCACCGCGTGGCTCGTGCGTCGCGTGCCGCACGACCAGGGGTTCAGCCTCAGCCGTCACGCGGTGTCACGTCGGCGCGACCTCGCCAGTTCTTCTCCACCGACTTTGCTCTGCACCCCGATACGCGCCAGTCGCACACGGTGAACACGCCTGTCCGCAGAAGGACAGGGCTCGGCAGCCGCGACGCAGCTCAGATCGGTGGTGCGTTCCAGGGTGCAGAGCAAAGTCGCGGGGCCGCCGTGCTGCTTCCCGCCGCGTCGTCGCTCCGAGTGACGACGCCGGTCCGGTTGCCCTCCGTGACTGCGGTCGTCACGCGCACCCACCGCCCGCACCCACCGCGCGCGCCGGACCCCGGCGCTGCCCTGGCCGGGGGACAGTTGAGAGAATCACCGGGTGAAGACGTTCGAGGAGTTGTTCGCCGAGCTGCAGGCCAAGGCCGCCGCCGGCACCCCGGGCTCGGGCACGGTCGCGGCCCTGGAGAAAGGGGTGCACTTCATCGGCAAGAAGGTCGTCGAGGAGGCGGCCGAGTCGTGGATGGCCGCCGAGCACGAGGGGCCGGAGCGCACCGCCGAGGAGATCTCCCAGCTGCTCTACCAGGTCCAGGTGCTGATGCTCGCCAGTGGCCTGGAGCTGAAGGACGTCTACCGACATCTGTGAGTGCGCCCCCGCGTTGATCCTCCCCGATCGTTAAGGAGCACTCCGTCATGCTGCGTGTCGCCGTACCCAACAAGGGCGCCCTCGCCGAGAAGGCCGCCCAGATGCTGCGCGAGGCGGGCTACCGCCAGCGCACCGACCCGAAGGACCTGGTCTGCCGGGACGAGCCCAACGACATCGAGTTCTTCTACCTGCGCCCGAAGGACATCGCCACCTACGTCGGTTCCGGTGACCTGGACGTCGGCATCACCGGCCGGGACCTGCTGATCGACTCGGGCGCGCCGGCCGAGGAGGTGGTGGACCTCGACTTCGGCCGGGCCACCTTCCGCTTCGCCGCCCGCCCCGAGGACATCGCCTCGGTGCAGGAGCTGGGCGGGCACCGGATCGCCACCGCGTACCCGGGCCTCGTCGAGCGGCGCCTCGCCGAGCTGGACGTCAAGGCCGACGTGATCCGTCTCGACGGCGCGGTGGAGAACGCCATCCGGCTCGGCGTCGCCGACGTCGTCGCCGACGTGGTGGAGACGGGCACCACGCTGCGCCAGGCCGGCCTGGTCGTCTTCGGTGATCCGCTGCTGCGCTCGTCGGCGGTGCTGGTCCGGCGCACCGGGGCACCGACCCAGCCGCAGGCCGAGCAGCTGCTGCGCCGCCTGCACGGGGTGCTCGTCGCCCGCCGCTACGTGATGCTCGCCTACGACGTCCCGGCCGGCCTGCTCGACCGGGCCAGCTCGTTGACCCCGGGCATCGAGTCGCCGACGGTCTCGCCGCTGCACCGCGAGGGCTGGGTGGCCGTGCAGGCCATGGTGCTCAGCGACGACGTGCACCGCATCATGGACGAGCTCTACGAGCTGGGAGCCCGGGCCATCCTGGTCACCAACATCCACGCCTGCCGGCTGTGAGCCGGCCGCCCGCCCCGGCCGCACCCCGGCCCTCGCCGGCTGACCCGGCGCCGTCGGCGCCGGGTGCACCGCAGCGGGTCCGGCGGCTCCTGCCGGCCTGGCTGGCGCTGCTGTTCGTCGGGCTCGGCGGTGCCGCCGCCGCGGTGCAGGGCGCGGCCAACGCGGAGCTGGGCGAGCGCGCCGGGGATCCCACCATCGCCGCCGCCGTCAACAACGTCGGCGGGAGCCTGCTGATCGGGCTCGCCGTGCTCGCCCTGCCGTCGGTACGGGCCGGACTGGCCGCGTTACGGCACGCCCGGCTGCCCTGGTGGGCCTACCTGGGCGGGTTGGGCGGGGCGACGATCGTCCTGCTCGGGGCGTACGTCGTGCCGGTGCTCGGGGTGGCCCTCTTCACGATCGCCGGGGTGGCCGGCAGCAGTGTGGGCGGGTTGGCCGTGGACCGGGCCGGCCTCGCCCCGGTGGGCCGGCTGGCGCTGACCGGACCACGCCTGGTCGGTGCGCTGCTCGGCGTCCTCGCGGTGGGACTGGCCCAGCTCGGCCAGCCCGTCGGTGACCTCGCGCTCGGGCTCGTCGCGCTCACGGTCGCCGGCGGGGTGGGGATCGCGCTCCAGTCGGCACTCAACGGCCGTGTCTCCGCCGCCAGTTCGCCCGCCGCCGGGGTCGCGGTCAACTTCGCCGTCGGTACGCCGGTCGTCCTGCTCGTCGCGGCCCTGGCCGGTGCCTTCACCGGGCCCGCCCCGACCTGGCCCGACGCCTGGTACCTCTACACCGGCGGACTGCTCGGGGTCGGGATCGTGGCCTCGCTGGTGGTGGGCGTCCGGGTGGTCGGCGTGCTGCGTACCGGCCTGGTCGCGGTCGCCGGCCAGCTCGGCGGTGCGCTGCTGCTGGACGCGCTGCTGCCGGGTGGCGCCGGCGTACGCCTGCCGGTGGTCGCC
>NZ_JBFAMU010000464.1:0-3941 GCF_040656655.1 Micromonospora sp. NPDC049799 | reverse complement strand
GGTGGGCGTCGGCGGCGGCTACCGGCTCGGCGCCGGCACCCGGCTGCCGCCGCTGCTCCTCGACGACGAGGAGGCGATCGCGACGGCGGTTTCCCTGCGGCTGGCGTCGGGGGGCACGGTCGCCGGGGCGGCCGAGGCGGCACTGCGGGCGCTGGCGAAGCTGGACCAGGTGATGCCGTCCCGGTTGCGCACCGAGGTGCGGGCGGTGCACGACGCCACCGAGATTCTCGTCGGCCCCGGCGTCGAGATCGACGCGGAGCTGCTGGTGACGCTCGCGCGCGCCTGTCGCGACGCGGTTCGCGTGCGGTTCCGGTACGCCGGCCGCGACGGCGGGGAACGCGAACGCACGGTCGAGCCGGTGCGGATGGTCACCACGGGCCGCCGCTGGTACCTGATGGCCCGGGACGTCGACCGCGACGACTGGCGCACCTTCCGGCTGGACCGGATGCGGGAGGCGGTGGCGACGACCTGGCGTTTCCGGGCGAGCGAGCATCCGGACCCGGTCGCCTACGTGCAGCGGTCGGTGACCGGGGCGCCGTACCGGTATCTCGCACGGGTGCGGGTGCACGCCCGGCCCGACACGGTGCGGGAGCGGGTGCCGCCCCAGGTGGGGCGCGTCGAGGACGACCGCGACGGGTGGTGCGTGCTCGTCGTGGGCGGGGACGACCTGGACTGGCTCGCCGCACACGTGGCTCGGCTGGGCTTCGAGGCGGAGGTGCTGGAGCCCCCGGAGCTGCGGGAGGCCGCCGCCCTGCTCGCCCGCCGCCTCGCGGCGATGGCCGCCTCCGGCAGCTAGGACAGTCTGTCACCGGCGGCGAGCCCGCCACCGCCGCAGCGCGTAGGCCAGACCGCTGGCCACGAAGAGCGCGGCGGTGAGCAGCAGCCACCGCCCGAGCAGCGGCTCCCGTTCCAGCCCGGTCGCCGCCCGGTACGTGTCCCGGCCCTGGGCGAGGATCCCCGGCAGGTACACGAGGAACAGCAGCCCGGCGGCGAGCGCCGGCACGCGTACGTGGTTGAGCGGGGACGGACCGTCGACCGGGGCGGTCAGCCGGGCGCGCAGCACCCGGTCCACCGCCGCGTAGGCGGGAAAGAGAACCAGGTCGTGCGCGACCACCGCGCCCACGAACCAGAGCAGCATCCGGCCGGCCGTCGGCTCACCGGCGATCCGCAGCAGCACCCACCCGGCGACGGCGAACGCGCCGGCCATCAGCAGCAGGTGCCGGAGCGGCGCCCCGTACGTGGCCCTCACCGGGGCGCCCGGGTGAAGTCGATCTCGGCCACCCACTTCGTGCAGTGCACCCCGGGCAGCGCCGGCACGATGATCCGCGCCGGCCACCCGTGGTCCGGGGTCAGGTCGGCGCCGTTGACCCGCAGCGCGAGCAGCGAGTCCGGGTCGAGGACCTGGTTGGCGGCGAGCGTGGCCTGCCTGAACAGGCCCGCCTTCTCCAGCGACCGTACCGTCGTGGCGTCGACGTCGTCCGCACCCACGACGGCGGCGAGGTCGCGCAGGCGTACGCCGGTCCAGGTCTGCAGCGTCGACCAGCCCTCCACACAGGCGATCGGCAGGCGTGCGGTGTGCTGCGGCAGGGCGAGCAGCGCGGCGCGGTCCAGGGCGACCTGCCGGTCGCCGGCGCGCAGCGTCACCCGCCAGTCCGGCCCGGTGTCGTCCGGGCGGATCCCGGCGGCGAGCGCGCTGCGGTTGACCGGAAACCCGTTCGGACCGCTGTCCGGCTGCCGGCCGCGGGGAAGCAGCAGGGCGGTACGCCGCCACACACCGTCCAGGCTCTGCCCGACGGTGAGCGCCCCCAGCAGCACGGACAGGCCGCCGACCAGCGCGAGCGCGCCGCGCCGGCTGACCGTCGCCGCCCCCGGTGCGGGCGCCACGAGCCCGTCCGGATCGGGCGGCTCGGGGCGGGTGGCGGCGCGCGGCGTGGCCAACTCCCGGCGGGGCGGCCGGGACCGCAGCGCCGTGACCATCCGGGGCAGCTTGAGCGCCACGTGCGCGACGAGGGCGGCCGTGAAGACCCACGCGCCGAAGTAGTGCGCGGTGTAGAAGTCGAACCCGAACAGGTACGCGTACTGCACGTTCAGCAGCCCGGTGGCGATCTCGAACAGGATCCCGCCGACCAGCAGGAGCAGCGTGAGCCGTTCCAGCACCTGGGCCACCGAGCGGGCCGGCGGCCAGTCGAACAGCTTCGGCAGCACCGACCACAGCTTCGCCAGGACGACCGGCACCAGCATGATCCCGAGCGTCACGTGCAGGCCCTGGGTGACCCGGAACAGCCAGGACGGCCGGGTCGGCCAGTCCACGGCGGGTGGCCGCAGCCATCCGACGTCGCTCGGGAACGCCTGGGAGAACCGTGGGCCGTACGCCAGGTAGTCGAGCAGCCCGGTGACGATCACCAGGGGCAGGGTGACGAGCAGGACCAGGCCGAACGTCGAGGTCAGCCAGGGACCCCGCAGCGGACTGCGCCACCGCCGGGGGAGAGCGTCAACGCCGGGCGGCGGGTGGGCGGCCAGGGTCCGCCACCAGCGCCGGGGGAAGCCGTACCCCGTCCCGGCGCGGTCGTTCCCGGCGGGAGAGGCGTCGTCGCTGCTCACCGGTCCTCCTCGTCCGGGGCGCCGCGCCGCCCGCGGCGTCCACTCCCGGAAGGCTAGGTCCGCGCCGGGCGTCGGGGCCGGGTTTGGCGCATTACCGAAGCCTTACCGGACCCGGGTGGGCCGCCCGGTCGTGGCGCACATGTTGCGAGCTGCTTACGGCGGGACGAAGTCGGCCCCGGCCGCCGCCGACCGCCCTACGCTGGCCGGCATGCGCGTACTGCTCACCGGCGCGGCCGGTTTCGTCGGGTCGCACGTCGCCGACCTGCTCGCCGCCGAGGGGCACGAGGTGGTGGCGCTGGACGCCCTGCTGCCCGAGGCGCACGGGGGAGAGCTGCCGGAATGGTCCCGGCGGCACACCCCGATCGTCGGTGACGTGCGGGACCCGGACCTGCTCGACCGGCTGCTGCACGGGGTCGACGCGGTCTGTCACCAGGCGGCGATGGTCGGCCACGGCCTGGACCCGTCCGACGCCCCGGCGTACGCGAGCCACAACGACCTCGGCACGGCGGTGCTGCTGGCCGCCATGCACTCCGCCGGGGTGTCGCGGCTGGTGCTGGCCAGCTCCATGGTGGTCTACGGCGAGGGGCGCTACTCCTGCGCGGCGCACGGCGTGGTCCGCCCCGCCCCGCGCCGCCCGGAAGACGTGACCGCCGGCCGCTACGACCCCACCTGCCCCCGCTGCGGGGAAACCCTCGCGCCCGAACTGGTGCCGGAGGACGCCCCGCTGGAGCCCCGTAGCACGTACGCCGCCACGAAGCTCGCCCAGGAACACCTGGCCGGCGCGTGGGCCCGGCAGACCGGGGGCGGCGTGTGGGCGCTGCGCTACCACAACGTCTACGGGCCCCGGATGCCGCGCGACACCCCGTACGCCGGGGTCGCCTCGATCTTCCGGTCCGCCCTGGCGGACGGCCGGCCGCCCCGGGTGCTGGAGGACGGCCGGCAGCGCCGCGACTTCGTCCACGTCACCGACGTGGCACGGGCCAACCTGCACGCCCTGCGCACGCCGCCACCGGAGGATCTGGTGCCGGTCAACGTCTGCTCCGGCGAGCCACGGACGGTCGGCGACCTCGCGGCCACCCTGGCCGCCGCGATGGGCGGGCCGGCGCCGGTGGTCGTCGGGGGTGCCCGTTCCGCCGACGTCCGGCACGTCGTCGCCGACCCGCGACGAGCGGCCGACCTGCTCGGCTACACCGCCCGCGTCGGCTTCGCCGAGGGCGTGGCGGCGTTCGCCACCGATCCACTGCGCGAACCGGCGGCCGTCGCGGCCTGACGCCAGGCCGAAGACGGAGACAAGGCCGGCGACGTTGCCGTTGCCGATGTAGTACTTGCCGCCGTTGGCC
>NZ_JBFAMU010000463.1:0-3942 GCF_040656655.1 Micromonospora sp. NPDC049799 | reverse complement strand
GTACGACGCCGAGAGCGCCGCCGCGCTGCTGGCCTCCGGTGGGCTCGCGGTCGAGGAGATCCACGGCGTACGTGTCCTCGCCGACCTGCTGCCCGCCGCCGTCGCCGACGGCCAGCCGACCGCGCTGATCGAGTTGGAGCGGGCACTCGCCGCGCGGGCTCCCTGGCGGGACCTCGCCGCCCAGCTGCACCTGTTCGCCCGCCGGCCGGCATGAGCGGTCCCCCCGGGTCGCTGGAGATCGTCGCGCCCCGCTACGGCGAGGCGAGTCTCGCCGACGTCCTGCCGGCCGCGCTCGCGGTGCTCGGGGTGCCCGGAGCCGCCGACACGCTCGGCCTGAGCACCACCCTCGACGGGGTACGCCGCGTCGCGGTCCTGCTGGTCGACGGCCTCGGCTGGCACCAGATCCCGACCGCCGCCCCGTACGCCCCGACCCTGGCCGGGTTGGCCGCGACCGCCGGCCGTCCGCTCACCTCCGCCTTCCCCTCCACCACGCCGACCAGCCTGGTGACGCTTGGCACGGGCACGGCGCCCGGCGCGCACGGGGTGCTCGGGTTCACCCTGCGGATCCCCGGGACCGACCGGGTCCTCAACCACGTGGAGTGGGCGGCCGACCCCGAGCCGACGCGCTGGCAGCCGGTCCCCACCCAGTTGCAGCGGGCGCAGGCGGCGGGGGTCGCGGTGACCGTGGTGAGCCGGCCCGAGTTCGGCGGCAGCGGGCTGACCGTGGCCGCCAACCGGGGCGGTGACTACCGGGGCGCGACCGGCGTCGACGCGCTGGCCGGGCAGATGCTCACGGCGCTCGCCGCCGGCTCCGGACCCACCCTGGTCTCCGGCTACCACCCCGACCTGGACCGGCACGGCCACCTCACCGGAGTCGACTCGGTGCCCTGGCGGACCGCCGCCGCGGACGTGGACCGGCTGCTCGCCCGACTGGTCGACGGGCTGCCGCCGGACGCGGCGTTGCTCGTCACCGCCGACCACGGCCAGCTCGACATCCCGGCCGGACACCGCGTCGACCTGGACACCGATGCCCGGCTGCGCGCCGGGGTGGCGGTGGTCGCCGGTGAGCCCCGGGTCCGCTACCTGCACGTCGAGCCGGGCGCCCGCGACGACGTCGTCGCCACCTGGTCGACGGTGCTCGGTGACACGGCCCGGGTGCGGACCCGGGAGGAGATGGTCGCCGACGGCTGGTTCGGCCCGGTGCCCGAGGAGCACCTCGCCCGCATCGGCGACGTGGTCGTGGTCAGCAACGGCACCCACGCCGTCCTCGCCAGCCGGTCCGAACCGCCGATGGCGTCGCGTCTGGTGGCGTACCACGGTGCCGACACCGCGGCGGAGATGACCATCCCCCTGCTGGTCGTCCGGGGCTGACCGGCCGGCGCCCGCCGCGCTCCGCCCGCGGTGTCGTCGGACCCGGGGGCTAGCCTGCGGTCATGGGTCGCAGTCAGTCGTTGCCGAGGGGCGGCGATCCGCGTTTCGGGCCGGACGCCGACGACACCGACTGCACCGTGCTGCACGTCGACATGGACGCCTTCTTCGCCTCCGTCGAGGTGCGTTCCCGGCCGGAGCTGCACGGCCGGGCCGTCGTGGTCGGCGGCATCGGGCCGCGCGGCGTGGTCAGCTCCGCCAGCTACGAGGCCCGACGGTACGGCGTCCGCAGCGCCATGCCGACCATGCGCGCCCGGGCGCTCTGCCCGCACGCGGTCTTCCTGCCGCCGGACTTCGCGGCCTACTCGGCCGCGTCCCGGGCGGTCATGCAGATCTTCCGCGACGTCACCCCGCTGGTCGAGCCGCTCTCCATGGACGAGGCGTTCCTCGACGTGGCCGGTGCGCGACGGCTGTTCGGGCCACCGGCCACCATCGCCCGGCGGATCCGGGAACGGGTCGCGGGGGAGGAGGGGCTGACCTGCTCGGTCGGTGTGGCACCGAGCAAGTTCGTCGCCAAGCTCGGCTCCACCCGGGCCAAGCCCGACGGCCTGCTGGTGATCCCGGCAGATCAGGTGCTCGACTTCCTGCACCCGCTACCGGTGTCGGCGCTGTGGGGGGTGGGGGAGCGGTCCGCCGAGACGCTGCGCCGCCTCGGCCTGACCACCATCGGTGACCTGGCCGAGGCGCCCTACGGCATGCTGCGCAAGGCCCTCGGCGAGGCGTCCGCCCGGCACCTGCACGAGCTGGCCTGGGGGCGTGACCCGCGCCGGGTGAGCCCCGAGCAGGTGGAGAAGTCGATCGGCGCCGAGGTGACCTTCGACAACGACGTCGCCGACCCGGTCGAGATCCGCCGCGCTCTGCTCGCCCTCTCCGAGAAGGTCGGGGTCCGGCTGCGCCGGGCGGGCCAGGTGGGGCGGACGGTGTCGTTGAAGGTCCGGATGGCCGACTTCCGCACCGTCAACCGGTCCCGCACCCTCGGCGTGCCGACGGATGTGGCACGGGAACTGTTCGACACGGCCTGGGCCCTCTACACCGCACTCGACCCGGGTGAGCGGATCCGGCTGGTCGGCGTACGCGCCGAGGGGCTCGCGCCGGTCCAGGACACCCCTCGACAGCTCACCCTCGGCGCGCCCGAGCGCGGATGGCGCGAAGCGGAAGCTGCCGCGGACGCCGCTGCTGCCCGTTTCGGGCGGTCCGTCATAGGTCCGGCCAGTCTGCTCGCTGCCCGCGACCGCCAACAAAAGGAAAATCCACCCCGGCCATAGGTCGTCCCGCTTTCCGACGCGCGAGGGCCCTCGTAGACTTGCGGGTAAGCAGCCGGATGGCTGCCACGGTCTGTCGGCCCGCCCGGGCCCGACCAACATGACCGGGGAGGAGTGCCGTGCCGCTCTCGGAGCACGAGCAGCGGCTGTTCGAGCAGATCGAGCGGTCGCTTGCCGAGGACCCCAAATTCGCCTCGGCCGTGCGCGCCAGTGACCCGCGTTTCCAGACGCGACGTCGCCTGCTCGTGGCCGCCGTCGTGGTCGTCGTTGGCCTCGCCCTGTTGGTGTACGGCGCGGTGATCGCCACTCCGCCACTGGCAGTGGCGGGGTTCGTCGTCATGCTGGTCGCGCTGGGCTACGGGGTGCAGTCGCACCGTCGGGCGCAGTCGCCCGACCTGCACGTGGTGGGTGGCACGACGAGCCGTCGCCGTCCCCGCGGTCGAACCGGTCGCCGCCCTTCGATCCTGGATCGCATGGAGGACCGGTGGCGGCAGCGCCCGGAGGGGCACCGCTGACCACGGTCCGCCGCTGAGGCGGTAACCCCGCCGCGACGCCGGCCCGTCGCCGGGCTGACCGGCGACGTTCGGCGTTTCCGTGCGCCCCGGCGCCCGATTCCCGTCCTGCTGATCCCGCCGGCCCCGCCGCCCCGCCCGCCGGCCCCTTGGCCCCCGCCTGCGGCCTGGGGCCGCCTCGTTCTCGAGAGATCTTGGAAGATCCGGGCCCCTCAGGGGGCCACTTTCTTCCAAGATCTTGCTGATGCTGATGCGGTGGGCCTGGCGAGGTACAGGCCGTGGCGGCGTGATGTCTCCCTGACATGAATATGTCTGAGTGACATCAGTCGAACGGCATCGAGCTGTCCGGCGCCCGACCCGGCCAGAAGACAGAGCTGCCGGGCCGGAAGACATCCCGGCCCGGCAGCGGATGAGCGCCGTGGTCAGTGAGCGCCGTGGTCAGTGAGCGTCCTGGTGGGTGGGCGGGTTGGTCGTCAGCGGGCCAGACGGCCGGCGAGCAGGCGGCGCGGGCTCCACCTGACCATGCGGTAGCGGGCCCGGCCGTACCCGGTCACGAGACGGGACGACGTGTCGGCCGTGGCGGTCCGCCAGCGCAGCAGCACCGACGGAGGCAGCACGGTGGCCAGGATCCGGGTGCGGCGGTCGCGTCGCCGACCGGCTCGCCACCGGGATGTACCAGGTCGTCTTCGACCAGGACGTGACGGCGGCCGGATACGTCGGCACGCTCGGCCTGCCCGGCA
>NZ_JBFAMU010000462.1:0-3944 GCF_040656655.1 Micromonospora sp. NPDC049799 | reverse complement strand
ACGACCAGAACGTCTGCAACGCCGCCGGCATCCCGACGATCGTCACCGTGGACGACCACGGCGGCGCGGGCGTCCGCGTCGGCGGCCAGCCGGGCGAACCAGTCGGCGAGCGGCGCGGTGACCTGCGCCGGCAGCAGGCCCTGCCCGTCGACCCAGGTCTCCGGGAGCACGAAGAGCGGTGCCGCGCCGAGGTCCTGGTCGGCGAGCATCTCGGACAGGTGGGCGGCGATCTCGTCGGCCGCCTCGGCGGGCACCCGGTCGAGGACCATGGCGATCACCGCGCCCCGGGCCCGCGCGCTGCGCAGCAGTTCCCAGGGGACGGCGTCGGCGTACCGGGCGGCGGTGGTGACGAAGAGCCAGAGGTCGGCGGCGGCCAGGAGTTGGCCGGCGAGGGCTCGGTTGGCGTCGACCACCGAGTCGATGTCGGGCGCGTCGAGGAAGGCCAGCCCGGCCGGGAGCGCGGGAGCGGTGACGAGTTGCAGGGTGCGCGGGTCCTCGCTGGGCTCGGTGGTGCGGGTCAGGCCGGGCAGCAGCTCCCCCCGGCGGAACCAGGCGGAGTCTGTCGGATTGCAGACCAGCACCGGGGAGCGGGTGGTGGGCCGCAGCACCCCGGCGGCGCTCACCCGGGCCTGCACGAGGCTGTTGACCAGGGTCGACTTGCCCGCGCCGGTGGAGCCGCCGACGACCACGAGCAGTGGGGCGTCGAGCCGGCGCATGCGGGGCAGCAGGTAGTCGTCGAGCTGGTCGGTGAGGCTCCCGGCGGCCCGGCGGGCCGGCTCGGCGGAGGGCAGCGCGAGCGGGAACCGCGCCGCCTCGACCGCGGCCCGCAGGCCGGTCAGCGCGGCGGGCAGGGTGTCGTCCCCGGTGGTGGCGGGCGGCTCCTCCCCGGCGTCCGTGGAGCCGGTGCGAGCGGCGACGGCGTGCGCGGCGGACTGGGTGGCGGGATCGCCGTGCGTCGTCACCGCTAAAGCGTGCCCGACCGATGCAAGGGAAGACAACCGGACAGTAATAACGGGTGGGTTGCGTCGGGTCGGCTCAACCTCGACTTGACGATCGGCGGGGGCGTGGCACTATTGAGCCAAGTTCACTCAACTTGTGGTGGGTGTGCTGCGGGCGGTGCCCGTCACCTGCTCAACGTAACGAAGCGAGGAAGCGAAGATGGCACGTGCGGTCGGTATCGACCTCGGCACGACGAACTCCTGCGTCAGCGTCCTGGAGGGCGGTGAGCCCACCGTCATCGCCAACGCGGAGGGCTCGCGGACGACCCCGTCGATCGTCGCGTTCGCCCGTAACGGCGAGGTGCTCGTCGGTGAGGTCGCCAAGCGCCAGGCGGTGACCAACCCGGACCGGACGATCCGCTCGGTCAAGCGGGAGATCGGCACCAACTGGTCCGTCGACATCGACGGCAAGAAGTACACCCCGCAGGAGATTTCGGCCCGCACGCTGATGAAGCTCAAGCGGGACGCCGAGGCCTACCTGGGCGAGCAGATCACCGACGCGGTGATCACCGTCCCGGCCTATTTCAACGACGGCCAGCGCCAGGCCACCAAGGAGGCCGGTGAGATCGCCGGCTTCAACGTGCTGCGGATCGTCAACGAGCCGACCGCGGCCGCCCTGGCGTACGGGCTGGACAAGGGCTCCAAGGAGCAGACCGTCCTGGTCTTCGACCTCGGCGGCGGCACCTTCGACGTGTCGCTGCTGGAGCTGGCCGAGGGCGTCATCGAGGTCAAGTCGACCAGCGGTGACAACCACCTCGGTGGCGACGACTGGGACCAGCGGATCATCGACCACCTGGTGAAGACCTTCCGCGGCGAGCACGGCATCGACCTCGCGCAGGACAAGATGGCCCTCCAGCGGCTCCGCGAGGCGGCCGAGAAGGCCAAGATCGAGCTGTCCGCCGCCACCACCACCAACATCAACCTGCCGTACATCACCGCCGGTTCGGCCGGCCCGCTGCACCTGGACGTGACGCTCAGCCGCGCCGAGTTCCAGCGGATGACGCAGGACCTGCTGGACCGCTGCAAGGGCCCGTTCGAGCAGGCCGTGAAGGACGCCGGGATCAAGGTCTCCGACGTCGACCACGTCATCCTCGTCGGCGGCTCGACCCGGATGCCGGCCGTGACCGACCTGGTCAAGCAGCTCACCGGCCGTGACCCCAACAAGGGCGTCAACCCGGACGAGGTCGTCGCCGTCGGCGCCGCCCTCCAGGCCGGCGTGCTCAAGGGCGAGGTCAAGGACGTCCTGCTGCTCGATGTGACCCCGCTGAGCCTGGGCATCGAGACCAAGGGTGGCATCTTCACCAAGCTGATCGAGCGCAACACCACCATCCCGACCAAGCGCTCCGAGGTCTTCACCACGGCGGACGACAACCAGCCGTCGGTGCTGATCCAGGTGTTTCAGGGTGAGCGCGAGATCGCGGCCTACAACAAGAAGCTCGGCACCTTCGAGCTGACCGGTCTGCCGCCGGCGCCGCGCGGCGTGCCGCAGATCGAGGTCACCTTCGACATCGACGCCAACGGCATCGTGAACGTCCACGCGAAGGACCTCGGCACCGGCAAGGAGCAGAAGATGACGATCACCGGCGGCTCCTCGCTGCCGAAGGACGACATCGAGCGCATGCGCCGGGACGCCGAGGAGCACGCCGACGACGACAAGCGTCGTCGCGAGGAGGCGGAGACCCGCAACCTGGCCGAGGCGCTCCAGTGGCAGACCGAGAAGTTCCTGGCGGAGAGCGGCGACAAGCTGCCGTCGGAGTCCCGCGACCAGATCAACGAGGCCCTCGGCGAGCTGCGCGGGGCGCTCGGCGGTCAGGACATCGAGAAGATCAAGTCGGCGCACGAGCGGCTGGCCCAGGTGTCCCAGCAGGCCGGTTCGCTGCTCTACAACCAGCCGGGTGAGCAGCCGGGCGAGGCCGGTCCTGGTGCCGGCGCGGCCGGTGGCGCCCCGGGTGGCGCGCAGGCTGGCGGTGCCGACGACGTGGTCGACGCGGAGATCGTGGACGAGGACAAGAAGTGATGGTCCGCCTCGCACACGTACTCGACGCAGAGGGATGAGGTAGCCGCATGACGGAGAAGCCACGAGCCGCCGACCCGGGTTCCACCGGGTCGGCGCCGGGTGGCTCCGCGCCCGCCGGACAGTCGTCCGACGAGCCGCGGGTCGTCATCCGCAACAACCGCAAGGTCCGCGAGACCGAGGGTTCGGACACGGCCGCCGCCGACGCCGGGACCGACGCCCCGGCGGAGGGGCTGGTCACCGACGCCGAGGTCGTGGTCGACGAGATCGAGGTCGAGGCCACCTCGGTGGAGGGCGTCACGCCGGCCGCTCCGCCGGTGGTGGACGCACCGGCCGAGCCGGTCGGCGCCAGCGCTCCGGCGCTCGGCGCCGAGCTGGAGGCCCTGCGCGCCGAGCTGGACGAACGGACCCGGGACGTGCAGCGGGTGTCGGCGGAGTACGCCAACTACCGCAAGCGGGTGGACCGGGACCGGGGACTGGTGACCGAGCAGGCGACCGGCGCGGTGCTCGCCGCGCTGCTGCCCATCCTCGACGACCTGGACCGGGCCCGTGAGCACGGCGACCTGGTCGGTCCGTTCGGCACGGTTGCCGAGCAGCTCACCACGGCGCTGGGCAAGTTCGGGCTGACCCCGTTCGGCGAGCAGGGCGACCCGTTCGACCCGACCCGCCACGAGGCGGTGGCGCACCAGACCTCGGCCGAGGTCACCGAGCCCACCTGCGTGCAGGTGATGCGGCGGGGTTACCAGATCGGCGAGCGGCTGCTGCGGCCGGCGCTGGTCGCGGTCGCCGACCCCGAGTAGTGCGCAACGACCCGGCCGTCCCGCCCGCCCCCCCCCCCCCGCGCCCCCCCCCCCCCCCCCCCCGGGGGGGGGGGCGCCGGGGGCGTGCCAATCCAGGACCAGCAAACCCACACCCACGCCGACAACGACGCC